>MFXA01000001.1:0-7085 GCA_001787455.1 Candidatus Peregrinibacteria bacterium RIFCSPLOWO2_01_FULL_39_12
AGTCGAAAGCAGGATCCCGCCGGGTTTCGAACCCAAAGAACCAACGACTTTCCACTTATCAATCAATGGTGCCAGAATAATCTTCCATGTCCATGGCAACATCGCGACAGCCAGAAAATCGCCCCCCATAGACCTCGTCCATCCCTGCTTATACATAACGTACAGCAGAGTTGCGTTCACCAAAGAACCGGACACCCCCTGGGCGAAGTACAGGCTCGCAAAGAGCGCGTACCAGCCCCACGACTTCTTTTCCATCGGAGACTCCTTTCCGCGCTCTTGGCGCATCTTCTTTATTTAGCAGACCCTTCGGGTCCGCTTTATATATCAACAGCCTGAACAACAAGTTCAGACCGATTTCTCGCAGAGAGCGACTCGCCTGCTATTTGTAAAGACAAAAATCGCCTTCTACCAGCCCGATCTTCCGACCGGATGCCGGCAAAGAGATTTTCACCATCTAAGGAACCTCTGAAAGACTACATTGCGTAGCGAAAATTGCAAATTTTAAGCGAAAACCTTGAAGACCGACGAAGCTGTATCAGTTATAGATACAGCAAGGAGGTCTAAAAAGTTTGCAGCCAAAATTTGCAATTTGTAGTAGCAAGATAGTTTTTCAGAGGTTCCATAGCAGACAAGCCGCTCCCCAACGAATTTTCCACCAAATTTTCAAAGAACAAAAAACACAGGCTGGAATTATACAATAATCTCACCCGAACGCAAACTTCGCCTTGCATTGTCAGCATGGAATGGTAAAATTAATTTCCTGCAAAGCTCTATTACAACAGAACAAAAATTTACAAGAGAAAAAATGACCAACGATCCTACAAAAAATCCAACAACCGCAAATCCAGATGATTCAATCGGAACACCCGTTGAAACGAGAAGAGGATCACCGCTCCCTACTCCGTCAGATCCAGCTCTATCATCCACTCCTCGAGAAATCAGCCAAGCAGCAACCGAACTAACAGATTTTGAAGCAACAATTGCATCATTACCGGAAGACCAAAAAATAATCGCACTGCTCGGAATAAGAAACGAAGTAGATATAGTTCAAGTACGAGAACCTTTTTCCGCAATAACAATAAAAACAGCGAGAGCAACTTTGAGCGCAGTACAAGAATCTTTAAAACCATTTGCCCTTTCCTGCAGTTCAGACTTCACGGGAGGAACTTCGGACGAAAAAGTTACACTGACTTACATAATCTCCAATCCGGACTTATTGGATCGAGTGAATAGAACAATACAAAGGATTGATTTATCATCAGAAGTATACACCAGTGAAGAAAGAACCCTTGCAATAAAAATACCAAAAAGCAGGCTGGTCTCAATCGATCATAAAAACAAAACTCCGGTACCGACAAAAACAGCAAGTACTACACAGGCAGAATCACATCCGCCAAATTTTGAAACAGCATACGCTACAAGATCATCTTTGGAAACCGCGCAAAAAGACAAAGAAACCGGCACTAATATCCCCCAAAAAGGTCACTGTACATATTTAATGATGGACCAATCATTCCTTCAATCCTCAAATCCGAAAGATCCAAATTTACAAAAATTAATGGACGAAGTCGAATTGATCAGAAACTCAGACCATTTCCACGTAACCGCATATAATGGATACGTCGTAATGGTCGGAACATCCGAAAGATCGGGATCATCACTGACAGCAATGGCCCATAGGTTTTATAGAACATTACCAAGAGCATCCATATACTTAGGAACAGGAAATGTTGTCCACCCGGAAAAGAACAGATTTTCAATTACAGGATTTCCAACAGATAAACAACAAACCGAATGGAAATTCTCAGCTCCACCCGGAGTTTATTTGACAGACGAATTCCATAAATTAATTACCGATCCGACAAAAAGAGACTCCGCGCTTTGCAGTATAGAAGCTCGCTACGAACAATCTCTCAATCTTCACAAACTTACAGATTTCCGCCCAAAAGCATCAGCAAAAATCGGCGGTCCGGACAGATTAATTGGCAAAGAAACAGAATTGAGAGAGATGGAAGACACCCTTACCAATAGAAGAACCAAACTAACAATAGTAAAAGGTCCGGCAGGTATTGGGAAATCAAGACTTATATATGAAGTATTAAAACACCTGCCGGGAGCAATTTACTGCTCCGTAGACCCATTCAGTAAAGAATCGAATGCACCCGGTTACGGACTAATGACCGTAGCTGAACAAATCTTAGACAAATACAGAGATGAATCGAAAGATGAACAGTCAAGATTATTAAAACACCCGCACGTACAAGCCATAATTAATTTTTCCAGAAAATCACAAAAAGAAAAATTAGATGCCTGTACTCAAACACCGGAACAAGTAACTGACATGTGTTTTAACAACTTGTGCCTCTTAAATAAAGGAAATTCTGTTTTTGTACTGGACGACATGCACCACACAGACAGAGCCTCAATAAGACATCTGACACGCCTGGCTTACAGATACCAAACGGAATCGGGAGGACAAGCGCTGATTGGCTTGAGAGAAGAAGATATTTTTGAACCGGAAGCGGTAAGAGATTTGGGAAAATCCGTTGAAGAAAGATTTGGGAAAGAAGCCGTAAAAACAATATCCGTAACAGGACTTAATTTTTCAGACGACAAAATTGCGCGTGATTTCGCATTTTATTCATTTAAACCTGAACAAAGAGAAGGTAAAACTTTGGGACATTGGTATAGAAAATTAGGAGAAGTTGCAGGAATTCAACCATGGATAATGAAAACATTGATGGATGGACTACTGGAAAATCCGGATGAGAATCTGGAAATCATAGGAGACACAATATTATTAAAACAAGACGCGGAAACTTTAATTGATAGGATACTAGCGGGAGATGAAGATCTAAGCACTTACTATCAAAGACGTATACGGAGTTTAAGCACAGAAGCGCGCACATTGCTTCAATGCATTGCACTTAGCGGAGGGAAAACCACCGCCGTACAAATATTTACAATAGCCAGAGAAGCCGCGGGACTGACAAAAAAACAAATAAAAGCAGCAAGGGAAGAATTAGTAAAAGGAAGATACGTAGTTTCAAGCGAAGAAGAAACAATTCCGGTAGAAGAAAGGACTTGGGAACTCCAACACTCGACCATCAGAAAAATCGTCATAGAATCGATAGAAAGCGGCGAAGAAAAATTAACTTTAGCACAAAAGTTATATAGAGTGTTCGGTGAAGACAAAACAACTCCGGCAGACACGAAACTTTCAATTGCTCTTCAGATTGCACAAGATTCAAACGCTCCGGACTTGCACGACGAATTCTGGATAAAATTCATGCAGGACGTACAAACGTCTCTAGAAGAAGCACGCACCATGCAGACAACCGGAAGAATGCATCAAATAGCAACAACCGCGGTTACCGGAGTTTCATCTCCTCAAAAAATATTAGAAGCAAGAGAAGCGTTAAAACAAGGACAAGCGGCAACTCTACCTTATCAAATAACACGTACAATAATAACAGCATTGCTCGACACCGCAGAAGCGGCGGTTACTTTAGGAAGATTCGGCGAAGCCGAATCCTGCATTCAAGAATTAGAAGAAATCAACGGAAAAAATATAGCCACAGACACGGCACTCACCTACTCAATCCAAGACTTAGAGACAAGCCCCGAACAAAATACAAACTCCGACGTAGATATGGCGCGCGCATACTCGATCTTATTTCAAAAAGCATACTTGGAACGCAACGTAAAACAAATGAAAGAAGTACTTGATCAACTTAGAGAAACAGGAAAAGCAAACCCAGTACAACTTGCAACAGCAGAAATCAAACTTGCATTCCGAGAACACAGATGGAAAGACGTACACGAAATATATAGCGAAAATACAGAAGCGCTTAAAACAGATAATGACACACACCGGAAAGCACATAAAAACGCTCCATCTCCGGAATACATAGAAATTCTAAGACTCGTGAAATGCAGAAGCGAACTTGAAAAACTCAGAAGTAAAATTTTGCCCGGATTGGATGCGGACGTTGAACTCCAAGCCGGCTTAATAGAACCTGAACATGCAACTCAACTTTTAAAAACCCAGCGATATTTAGCTCAACTCGGCACAGTAAAACAACAACATCCTCGCAGCTTCACTCCCCACTGCGAAATACCGTTTCTCGAACAAGCCGGAATTACACACGCTTTTCAGGGGAATCACATGGAAGCATTAGAAGCGCTCAGAGAAGCATGGCGCATAAGCAATCAAGTTGAATTTCACGAACAAGAAGCACGCATAGCAAAATTAATCATGGACGTACTTACAATGATGGCTATATCCACAACAAGCAAATACCCAACGCCTACAGACTATGGACATACGACGAAAAGAGCAGTCATCGACAAAAAACCACTTCTTCTGGCACTTAGAATAAGAAGAGATCAAGGCATGGTTCCATTAGCACATATTCCGGATCGCAATAATTTCTTTCACCTTGCTATACGCGCTAACAGCATAAGGATTGCAGGACTTCTCGCCTGCGCATATGAAACGGAAGCCGACCAATCAGCAACAGATCCAAGGAAAACACTGCAAAAAGCTCAGCTTCGCGAAGAATTGGAAGAAATTATATCAACAGCTTTTGAAGATTTTTCCGTATTAAACGAAACCTCAAAAATCCAAAAAAGAACACAGGAAGAAAAGGTCGGAACCACAAAACCATATCATGAAGATACGGAGACCTCTTACTACGTCGCACCTTATATGGGACACATTCTAAGCCTTGCGCAAAAACTTGGGATAGAAATACCTGCACATATATTAAACCCAAACGAATCTCCGTTTATGCAAAAGGAATCATTGCGCGCAGGATTTGAATTCAGCCGCACATTAAAGGACAACGGTCTTGGAGAAATTGAAAGGAAACAAACCGGATACAAAACCCTTGCCGCAATACTCAGCTACACTTCTTAATTTCCATCCGGAGTCCCAATACCAACTTTATTTCCATCAGGCGTGCCAATATTAACAGACCCTTTAGAACTTTGTGTCGACTTGCTCGCACCAGCCTTTTGCTGAACTTTAGGCACACTCTTGGATTTTGGCACACTATACTGATATTTCACAGTTGCAGACTCGTAATCTACAGGAGTTAATGTCCTATAGAAAAAAACCAGCCCAATAGCCAATGCACCTGTCAAAACTCCAATCCAAAATATTGCTAATGGATGAAGAGAAACTGCACTTTTCCGTAGATTCATTTTTGTTTTTGTTAGATTTTGCAAATAAATTATACAATAAAAATACCAAACAGTCAATACGTCATAAATGACAAATTTTAGAGATCAAGTAAAGTGACACCATGATCAAAAAATTCTTTACAGTAGTATTAACCGTATCGCTTTTATTGCTAATCCAGCTCCCACAAGCCTTAGCATTCTATAAAGACGTTCCAAGTACACACCTATACTATAACTCCATACGAATTCTCTATGATGAGGGGAAGCTCCCTGAAGAAACAGAAAACTCATTCAAACCGGACAATCAAATTACGAAAGCCGGCCTGTATAAACTCATTATTACTTATGCGAAAGTCCCGCTTTCTAAAAATATCTCTTTACCATACAGTGATACGGATAATTCCGCCGACTACGCGAAATATCTGCAGACTGCAATTGATTTAAACTTAATCAAGCCACCAAAAGATAAACCGAAATTTGGAGCGGACACTTCGGTGGCAAAACATAACGCAATATCAATTTTGTTCAACGCACTGGGAATTGGCATAGATTATTTTTACAACAAGGAAAATTTCCCGTTCAAAGATCTTAATAAAAATTCATATGTCGCGCCGCTGGCTCAAAAAGCTTACGACTTAGGAATACAGGAACAGGACAAAAAAGATAAATTCAAAATGGCGAAACGTGTCACGAAAGGCGAAGTTGCGGATTATCTGTACAAAATCCAGCAAAACAAGAAATTAACAAATAAAACAATTACAATCAACCTGGGAACATCAAATCTCCAAGCTACGGAAGATCAGAAATTACTTTTGAAAGAAGACAGTTTTGGAACTTTCGCCAATGTTTGGTCGGCAATCAAAAATGATTATTTATATAAAGATAACCTGAACAATGACCAGCTTATTTACGACGCGATTAAAGGAATGCTTTCCCAGGTAAAAGACGAATATACGATATTCAATGACCCTTCGGAAAACGCTTCCTATATGGCAATGCTGGAAAGCGAATACGAAGGAATTGGAACAGTCCTCGAATTCATTGATGGAAAAGTCGTAGTGGTTTCACCTATAAAAAACTCGCCTGCGGAAAAAGCAGGAATCAAACCGGCGGATATAATTAAAGAAGTTGACGGTATAAGCGTAGAAGGCAAAACCCTTGAAGAAGTTGCGGCAAAAATAAAAGGCAAAGCGGGAACAACGGTGAAGATAACCGTTCAAAGAGACAGCGAAACATTAACATTCGAAATAACAAGAGCAAAAGTTTCATTCAATACAGTGGAATCGGAAGTAAAAAAATGGGGAAATAAAAAAATCGGATACATAGAATTGATTACATTTGGAGAAAAAAGCTATGAAGAATTTTTGGAAGCCGCAAACACAATTTTGAAAGAAAAACCGGACGGCTTCATAATAGACCTTCGCAACAATCCGGGAGGATTTGTGGATACGGCGATAAATATTCTAAGTTTATTTATGACCGAGAAAAAAAACGCAGTAATATTTGAATACGCTGACTCAAGCAAAACGGAATTCAAAACAGACGGCAACGGACTTCTGAAAGGTTATAAAATAGTTGTCATCATAAATAAAGGATCGGCATCCGCATCGGAAATTGTGGCTGGAGCGCTGAAAGATTACAAAATCGCTAAAATAATCGGAGAAACCTCATTTGGGAAAGGAAGCGCACAAGAAGTTAGGACTTATAAAGACAAATCCATATTCAAATTCACAATTTCAAAATGGCTGACACCGAACGGAACCGACATAAGCAAAGTTGGAATCACGCCGGATAAAGTTGTGTCCAATCCAAACGGAGAAGACTTGCAACTTCAAGAAGCTTTGAAGGAGTTCTAGTGTTAGCTTATGGCAGACAGATTGAAGGCAATCGCGAGGCTT
>MFXA01000001.1:7093-7988 GCA_001787455.1 Candidatus Peregrinibacteria bacterium RIFCSPLOWO2_01_FULL_39_12
TGGACCCGGCTAAAGCCGGGGAGCAAAGCCGAGCGTTTAGCGAAGATTTTCTCGGCGGGAAAATCGAGCGTGCCTGAAATCTGGTTGCCATAAGCTAACACCGAAAACATTGAACGAAAGACAGAAACGGTTGTCTGAAATTCAATTTTGCTATTCTAAAAACTTCTACTTCTTCGCCTCTTCCTTCACCTTCAAAAGCTCCTCTGGATTTGTCGTAACAATTTTATCCTCCGTATACGAAGCGATAATCTGAATCGCGACGTGTTTCAGTCCTGCGAAGAAAAGCCCCTGCCCAACACCGCTATTTAAAAGCACATACTTCTCCCCTTCCGTTAAATTGAAAATCTTAGCCAAAACATCAACAGCCGAAGGAGCCTGCTTCAAAAGAAGCTGGATTGAAGAGTTTGTAATAATAGATTTTCCTTGATCGCATTTAATGAAATCCTCAACGTCCTGAGTGATTGTACTGACTCCCAAATAATACTTCCTCGCCCTCTTAACAAGACCGAACAAAAATTTTGCACTATCCTCGTGCTGCATCATTGTCCACGCCTCATCAATAACAAGGATTCTTTTCTTCAATTCGCTCCTGACTCTATTCCAAATATAGTTAAGGATAATGTACATGGCAATCGGTCGAAGAGCATCTTCCAAATCCCTTATGCAAAACACCATCATACCGGTAGACAAATTTACATTGGTAGGTTTATTGAAAATTCCGGAATAAGATCCTGTAGTATATTTTGAAAGCCTCTGAACCAAACTAGTAGCGCCATCCATGGAATTTAAAATTCTATACAAGTCCTCCATTGTCGGAGGCTCGTAAGTGGAAGGATCAAGCAATGCCATGGTAATCCCCTTCATCGCATACACATCAATTAAAGCTTTATCCAAC
>MFXA01000001.1:7997-9067 GCA_001787455.1 Candidatus Peregrinibacteria bacterium RIFCSPLOWO2_01_FULL_39_12
TCCTCGGGCGTTATCGCCCCAAGCATCAACTTAAGCAACCCTTGCAAAGTAATAACATTCGACCTTAACAAATCACCCGGCTGAACTTCTTCACCGGCAACAGGTTTCGGAAGATCAAAAGGGTTAATTCTTCGATCGCTGTTCAAACTTAATTTCAAATATGTACCGCCAACCGTATTTGCAAGCGCCTCATACTCATTTTCAGGATCAATTACAATTACATCCGTACCCATCATCATCAATCTTAAAATTTCCAGCTTCACGGCATAAGATTTACCGGCACCGGACTTGGCAAACACAACACTGTTCGCATTTTCAAGCGCGAACCTGTCAAAAATAATTAAACTGTCATTATGACGATTGATTCCATATAAAATTCCTTTATCCGAAGTTAAGTCCGAAGAAGTAAACGGAAAAGTTGTAGAAAGAGGTCCGGTATTCATATTTCGGATAGTATAAAGCTCATCCAAACACATCGGCAAGGAACTGTTAAAAGCATGTTCAGCCTGAAGCTGAGCGCGCTTTGTCATAATCAGCTTTCCGCCAAGAAGACTTTCGAGCTGCTTTGCAACCTTTTCAAGTTTCTTTTCGTTATCGGCATAAAGCGTAAAATAAAGCGCGAATTGATAAAATTTCTCCTGTCCGCGCTGAATTTCGGTACGCAACTGCTCGGCATCTTCAAGCGCAGTTTCAAGCCCCGGATCCCTAACCTGCCCTTTCTCGGCATTTATACGGATACTGGATTGCATCTGCGCAACTTTCTTTCTCAAAATTTTCATTATTTGCGCAGAACTGATTGGATAAATAAACTGCGAAATATCCATCGTCACATCAAAATTTATAATCGGCGCAAGCCAATTAACATCAAGATAACGCGGATATGAAAATACATAGAACGATTGAGCGTAAACTCCATCTATGCGGATTTTGTCATATTCTATTTCCATTGAAGAAGGCGCAATCAAATCTTTAATCGCAGCCAATCCTTCCTGATAAATTTTCTCGGCTTCAATGTATTGTTTCTTTTCTTCTTCTTTAGCTTTTGCATCATCTTTGGAAGAAACTTTCGC
>MFXA01000001.1:9079-14488 GCA_001787455.1 Candidatus Peregrinibacteria bacterium RIFCSPLOWO2_01_FULL_39_12
GCTTACAACACCTGAAACAGCCGAATCAACCGCTTGGTGAGACCGTCCGCTAAAATCAAAGAAAGATTTGACCTTATCAAAAATAGATTTTTTAGCGGCAGCCGCAGCATTTAATCCCGCGCTTGCCGCTACTTTTACGTTCGCAGGTGTTAAACCGACAACCGCACCGGCATTTGCGACTACATTCGTACTCGCACTCACAATCTTACCTGCCGCAACACCAACACTCATTTCATTCAATTTCTTTCCGGTTTTCGGATCATATCCTGCTTTAATCATTTTTTCAGATGCTTCCCTGGCAACTTTAGCTACAACATCAAACGCCGGTTTTTCTTCAACCCATGAATCGGGATTCATCCCAAGCTCAGTATCCGTAGGTTTTTTTTCTCTAAAATTTGGAAGGATGTCTACAGGAGTCGTTGCCTCAGCTGAAGTCGTCACATTGGCTGAGTCAGCCGTACCAACATCGGCAATTTTGCCTTTTGAAGAATTTTCACCCGCAGATTTAAGCCACTCTGGAGTTTCAGTTTTTTTATCCTCAGATAAAGAAAAAACCGGAGTACTAACTGGCGTTGCTACCGCAGCACCTGCCACACTAACTAATCCTGAACCTTGAACTTGTGTTTTTATATCCGCCATTTATTTTTGTTTTCACATTCAAAATTTTCATATTATTTTATCAGATTTCAAGAAGAATTACAAGAGTTGCCTATCATTCATCATCTATTTCAGGACCAAAGTCCAATTCCAAATCTACGGGAGGCTCTTCTACAAGAAGCCTTCCATTAGGCAAAAACGTTTTCAAAAGGAAGTGAGAACCAAGCATTGACTGATATAAATTTACAGCATCCCATACCTTACGATGCAAATCAGCCAGTTTCTGTGCCTTAAACTGCTCAAAATCACCGGAAGCGCCTTTACCTGTCATCCGAACATACATCGCAGAAACGGGCAGATAATGACACAAAGCTGCTTTAACATTTTCCATTTGCTTCTCGAGAGAATCCATTGTTTTGCGTATCTTCACGGCGGTTCCGACCAACGCATCATAAGCGACCTTACCTTTTTTTTGCTTATAATTTTCAGAGACCTGCCACATAATATCTCTAAATAGAGTAACATTTTCAGGGGAAGGAACACTGTTCTTGGCTTCAGCAACCAGACCATCAGCAGCAAGTTCATACTCATCACCAACTCTTACACTGGTAAGTTCAACATGATGCAATGTCTTCCCGAATCTACCAATATAATCAGAAGTATCAAAAGCTTTTTCTGGAACACCTCGGCATGCTTCATCCAATTCTCCGGCATATCTTATATATTCACCTTCACCCAAAATTTCACCCACAGGACCTACCAACTTTTCTCCGCAAGAAACTTCATCATCAATAGTAACCCCGCCAGAGACAACAGCATTAGCTTTCGATGCCGCGCAACCGGAAACAGCAGAAACAGCAGCTAAACCCGCCAATCCAACTATAAACCCTCTGCGATCGGGTGAACTACACTCACCCCCTTCAGACAACCCATTCATATTTCTCATACAAATTTTATTTAAAAAAATAAAAGGACATGAATTTATCACACTAACAATTCCAAAGTCAATGCATGCATGCATGCATAAGCCATTCCTAACTATTCACGCTTTTCAAACATCTTCAATATACGATCAAGATAACCCGAAAGTCCGGAGACATTCTCTCCCGCCCGACCGACGGCATCAATATGCTTTCTTGCAGAATCAATAAGCCCCACAATTTCAGGATTACTTAACTTTTCACCAAGAGCCATCAATCGAAGATGCAATGCTTTTAAAGCGTTATATGCATTTGCATAAGAACTATCAATGCCAGCATCAGCTCCACCAGGCTTAACCTCTTCATCTTTAAGGGCAGCAGCTTCTCTCATAAACCCATCAACCAAATTCCGCGAATCTGTTGTAACTTTACCTAAGATACATTTTCTTACAACATCATCAGGCTCAAGAACACGCCCTATTTCATGGCTCACAACCGACACAAACCCTTCAAGAGTTAAACGATTCAATATCCGCCTAACTTTATCAGGCGACAAATAATTCGCCAAAGGACTTAACAAAA
The DNA here is from genome assembly GCA_001787455.1 of Candidatus Peregrinibacteria bacterium RIFCSPLOWO2_01_FULL_39_12. Lineage (GTDB taxonomy): Bacteria > Patescibacteriota > Gracilibacteria > UBA1369 > LOWO2-01-FULL-3 > 2-01-FULL-39-12. The sequence continues at coordinate 11,179 of MFXA01000001.1, forward strand.
TTCGCGCCAGCATTTCAGGAGAAACGTTCTCAAGGAGTTCTATAACGTCATATGAAGCACTATCGGTTGACTCACCTTGTTCACCACCTTCACTGCACAAAACAGAATCAATCAAAGACTGCGCTTTTTCATCGGGAGTCCGAAACAAATTCATTCCAAAAATTTTCATACCGAAAATATAACACGAAACAAGGCTTTTACAACTTACTTGCAACAATTCAAAGGATGGTCAGCCACTTCTTCAAGCCCATCGAACTGCTTCAAATCAAGCTCGTTAAAAACACTTTTACAACAAGCGGCAGCAATCAGTACAACTGTTCCCCTCGCCCCCATTTCTTCCCTGAACTCAACTTCGTCCAATAAGCTAAAAAGCCTGATCTGACTCAACAATTGAATGAAATCCACTTGCGGATACTCATCCCTGCAACGTCCGATATAAGCCCTGATGTCATCCAAAGACGCGCTTTCACACACCATCACAGCCAACTCGCGAAGAAAATTCGATAATACAAGTCTGGGATGATCACAAATATTTTCAGGCCGCCCACCATAATCCCTTCTAAAAATAGAAACACGATTATCGTCCTGCTCAGACAAAGAATGCAAACCGCGCTTTTCATCTACGATCCACATAATTGAAGACCTTAAAGTCTCAGGCACAGGCTTAAAACCAAAACCATGGTAATTCATCGCTTTAACCAAATTTTCAAGAAAAGCGGCAACCTGTTCGCGCTTAAGCAATTTCCCATCACATTTCGCTATCAACTGCGCACGAAAAGCAAAGAGATGGAATAAAAACCAAAAGTCCCTTCCCACTGCACCACCGTCAGAAACATCAGAAGTAACATCACTCCCCTTACCTTCTACTATATCTTCACTCATAGAATTAAAATATTTTTTAGTCTTCATGCAACACTTCAGGAATATCGGAAAAATCCTCAGGAACCAAATCTTCAAGCTGAGAATAACTTACATCAATACTGCCGCTGATTACATGGACATTTGCAACTTTCCCGCGCAAATCACACAACTTTCTCTTTCGAGATCGCTTAAACAACTCAACAAAACCAGCATCATCCTTTGGAACCACCATCCTCAAAAGTCCGGCAACTATAACAGCATACATGTACCCGGCCTCAGCCAATTTTTCCCTGGCCTTTTCCAGTTCAACCATCATATTGTACACGCTATACACCTCCCCCAATAAAGCGTCGTAAGTAGCCCTGTTTCTAAACTCCAAATAGGTTTCATATCTAATATTAACCATCCTCTTCACAGTATCAATATTTTCATAATATTTAGATGTAGCAGCAGCCTCATCAACCATACCATCAGCTTTTGCTTCATCTAACTTAATTTTTGCCAAAATTCTCCTCGATTCAAGAGGCAAATCCCGCACAACAACATCCAAAGGAACTTCAAGCTCGCCATTATCTTTGCGGCATATTTCTTCAGAACTTTGTTCTTTTTGATCACCTCTAACTTCTCCAGGAACAGCACTTGGAGAAGATGATGATAGCAATGATCCATCCGGATAACTTGCACCACCACCCCCAACAACACTTTTAACTCTCGCCGCACAACCGGAAGCAACAGCCAATGCGACAGCACCCAAAAGTCCTCGGCGAGAAGTACGACCGTTAACCACAATGTCAACCAAATCAGCCGCTTCACGCCCTTCGGAACCACCGCATCCAACTGCCTCATTTCCACCTTCAATGCTCATATAAACAAATTAATAAACTAGTTTACTTTTAAAATCCCAACTCTTCCTAATAATTTCCTAACCAATACGCCCAGCTCGAAAACACCAGGTTCATCATCCGTATATCTAATCCTATCTTGAGGAGACATGCAACGAAGTCCCCCTTTACCGGAAATAGACGATAAAACAACTGCATTTCTGCCATGCTCATTCTTTGCGGCATACAATCCCTCATCGGCTCTTTTTTTCAATTCATCAAAACTGCCATCGGCCACATCTCTTACAGCAGCCCCAAAACTCATGGTGACAGGACAGACATCTCCATTAAATTCAAATTCCATAGCTTCAATCCCTCGCCTTAAACGCTCGGCAAAAACACACGCTCCGTCTAAATCTGTCTCGGGTAAAATAAAACCAAATTCCTCCCCACCATCTCTACCGGCTACATCACGTTCCCTCACAGCACTGCGAACAACACCGCCAACTGAACGAAGGACTGTATCTCCCGCAGCATGTCCATAGCGATCATTTACACGTTTAAATTTATCCACATCACCCATCACACAAGCAATTCTTCCTCCATTCCTCGCTGAATGCTCAAACATCTTCTCTCCATACACTCTAAAAGCTTGCTGATTTAAAAGCCCTGTTAATCCATCAAAACTGGCAATTACTCTTAAACTATCAACGGTATTTCTAAGAACATCGTTTTGTTTCTCCAAAAGATATACTTGATGTACCCGAGTTAAAAAACTCTTAATAATTCCAACGACTTCAGGACTGAGCCCATCGGAGTTTTCAAGTATACGCTTAGCTAAAGAAATTTCGGGATCATTATTAAAACTTTGCCTCACCTTCTCTCTAAATAAATCATCCCCATCACGCCTGCCATGATTAAAAGCGCCAAATAAAGTACCAAGCCCGATAACTGGCACTTCCACTTCTCTCCCTCCATCTGATCCTCCTGCCTCATCTGATCTAGGATGTACCTCTGCAACCATAAAAATTATTTAATATTTAGACACCCTTATAACACAACCCGTGGCGTCTGTCAATAAATATCGTTAAAAATAACCCCAAAGGCAGCTTTTACAGCGCAATTTTTTGTGATACAATCCGACAGCGAAAAAAAGTAACTTATTTAAAATAATGCCAAAAAAGGACAAAAAAACTAAAAAAGCATCAGACAAAGTACCTAAGGACAATTTGGAGCTTTTTCCCGAAACAACAGGCAAGCAATCAGATCAGCCGAAAGAAAAAATTGAAGATGCAAAAGTACCTCCAAAAGAACCCGCAGAACCCGAAACTCCCTTAACAAGCGGCACAGTCGAACCAAAAAACATCTCCGAAGAAATGGAAAGTTCATATCTTGAATACGCAATGAGCGTTATAGTTTCTCGCGCACTTCCGGATGTAAGAGACGGTCTTAAGCCAGTCCACAGACGCATCCTTCACGCAATGAACGAGATAGGCTTAAAATCAAGCGGATCATTTAGAAAATCGGCAGCCGTTGTGGGTGAGGTGCTTGCAAAATACCATCCGCACGGAGATGCCGCGGTTTATGATTCCATGACAAGAATGGCGCAAGAATTTGCAATGCGATAC
>MFXA01000001.1:14537-15204 GCA_001787455.1 Candidatus Peregrinibacteria bacterium RIFCSPLOWO2_01_FULL_39_12
CTGCCGCAATGCGTTACACGGAAGCAAAAATGGAAAAAATTTCAGATGAATTGCTTGCGGATATAGACAAAGAAACTGTTTCTTGGAGAGATAATTATGACGGCCGCTACAAAGAACCTACAGTTCTTCCGACAAAATTGCCGCAACTGCTTTTAAACGGTTCAACCGGAATCGCCGTCGGAATGGCAACATCCATTCCCCCGCATAATTTGGGAGAAGTTGTGGACGCGCTGATGCATCTTTCAAACAATCCAAATGACACTATTGATGACCTGATGCAATTTATAAAAGGCCCTGATTTTCCTACAGGCGGTCTTATATACAATATTGAAGATATAAAAATCGCATATTCAACAGGCCGCGGAGGCATGGTAGTCAGGGCAAAAACCGAAATTGCTGAGAAAAAAAACGGAAGATTTGAAATTTTAGTCACAGAAATTCCGTACCAAGTTAACAAAGCAATGCTCATTACAAAAATTGCCGAACTTGTCAGAGATAAAAAAATACTTGGAATCACAGACATAAGAGACGAATCAAACAAAGACGGCATCCGAATCGTCATCGAACTGAAAAAAGACAGTTATCCTAAAAAAATTCTAAATCAACTGTTTAAACTTACTCAACTCCAATCGGCATTTAACATGAATATGATAGCTCTTGTAGATGA
>MFXA01000001.1:15233-23347 GCA_001787455.1 Candidatus Peregrinibacteria bacterium RIFCSPLOWO2_01_FULL_39_12
AGGTTCTCGAACATTTCATTACTCATAGAAAAGGTACAATCACAAAACGCACAGCATTTGACCTGAAAATGGCTCAAGCGCGCGCACACATACTTGAAGGATTGGAAATTGCGCTAAAAAATATAGATGCAATAATAAGTACAATTAAAAAATCTGCAGATAAAGATGATGCCCTCATCCAGTTGATGAAAAAATTCAAACTGACGGAAGAGCAAGGCAAAGCCATTTTAGAGATGAGGCTTCAAACTCTTGCAGGATTGGAAAGACAAAAAATAGAAGATGAGTTAGCCGAAAAACTCGCATTAATAAAGGACCTGAAAACAATTTTGGCAAGTCCGGAAAAAGTTAAAAAAATAATGCAGGATGAATTGGCTGAAGTTAAAGAAAAATACTCGGACGAACGAAGAACGGAAGTTATTCCAAACGCCATAAACGCAATTTCACAAAAAGACACAATTCCAAATGAGCCGATGATGGTAATGCTAAGCCGTGAAAATTATATAAAACGTATACATATCACTACATTCCGAGCACAACACCGAGGCGGGAAAGGAATCATAGGAGGCGCAACAAAGGAAGAAGACGAAATTAAATTGATAAGATTCGCCCATACGCATGACGAACTTTTGTATTTCACAAATACAGGAAGAGTTTTTAAACTGCCGGTTTACGAAATTCCTTTGGCTTCAAGAATCGCAAAAGGACAAGCAATAGTGAATCTGCTGAATTTGCAGGAAAACGAATTCGTTACCGCAATTTTAAACACAGGGGAAAAACTTACTGGAGAATTTTTATTCATGGCAACCAAAGGCGGCACGGTTAAAAAAACCATGATCGAAGACTTTCAAAACGTAAGAAAAAGCGGACTTATCGCAATAAAATTGCGCCCAAACGATTCCCTGGAATGGGTAAAAGAATCTTCCATAAAAAACGAAGTCATAATGGTTAGCAAAAATGGAAAAGGCATTCGTTTCAACGAAGCTAACGTACGTCCGATGGGACGCGCATCAATCGGAGTAAGAGGTATGAGATTAAAATCCGGCGATCAAGTTGTGGAAATGGATATAATAAAAGATCCGGAAAATGCGGAACTTCTTGTTGTAATGGAAAATGGACTTGGAAAAATGACGGCCACGAAAAATTATCGCTTCCAATCACGCGGAGGGACAGGGGTAAAAACCGCGAACATAACAGCAAAAACAGGCAAAATCATAGGAGCAAAAGTTCTATACAAAAGCACCGACGCCGACTTAATAATCATTTCAAAAATAGGACAGGTCATTCGCCTTCATTCAAAAAATATCCCGTCACAAGGGAGAGCAACTCAGGGAGTATATCTGATGAGGATGAAGCCAAACGACAAAGTTGCGTCCATCAGCCTAATTGATAAAATAGAAGAAACTTTACAAACACAGGCATCAATACCAGCAAAACTGGAAGAAAAAGAACCGGTCAAAAGCTAACATTTTTCTACCATGATACGAAAGCTTCTGATTATAATAAGCTCAATAACACTTTTTGTACTTTCAAGCACGGAAGCTTTTGCATTTAGCGGCGACATCTCCATAAACAGCAAAGACATAAGCTATTCGACAGCAAATTTTCTTGAAGGAAATCCTGCACGAATCTACGCAACAGCGGAAAACAACAGCACAAAAGACCTTCTCGGTCTTGTGCGATTTTATGATAACGACAAACAAATCGGAGCGGACCAGGCAATTTCAATATTCGCAGGAAAAAGCGACGGCGTATTCATAGATTGGATCCCTGCATACGGAAACCACAAAATCGCCGTAAAAATATTCCCATGGCAGCCGGAAATAGACAACCCGAGCAATAATTGGATTGTAGATAACATATTTGCAGTACAAGATACCGACCATGACGGCATCCCAAATGCCACAGACACCGATGATGACGGCGACAATGTTACCGACACAGAAGATGCTTTCCCTCTAAATCAGCAGGAACAATACGACACGGACGGCGACAACAAAGGCAATAATGAAGATAACGATGACGACAATGATGATGTCCCGGACGAATTCGACGATCTTCCTCTGGATTCGACTGAAACAATAGATACAGATAAAGATGGAATCGGAAATATAAAAGATGAAGACGATGACGAAGATGGAATAATTGATTCGGATGAAGAAAATACAGGCACAAATCCTACAAATCCGGATACTGATGAAGATAAGGTGAAAGATAAAGAAGACGCCTTTCCGGTGGATCCTAAGGAACAATATGATACCGACAAAGACTCTCTTGGAAACAACACCGACACCGATGATGACAACGACAGCATAAAGGACAAGGAAGATCCATTTCCATTAAATAAAGGACCGGTAATAGATTTAAAATATGACCCCGGACTCATAGGAATTTTCGAGGAACAAAACTTTGATGCAACACCGTCTTATGATGAGGATGGCGCCGTAGTCACCTATCAATGGGAAATTAACGGCAAACCCGTTCAGGAAGGAAATTCCATGGATTACACATTCAAAACAACAGGAAAACACAATGTAAAATTAACAATCACAGATGACAGCGGAGAATCTAAAACAAAAGAATTTCAGGTAAACATAATAAACCTCGGGCTTTACAAACAAATCGGTCTTACAATAATTGCACTTTTACTTGCGCTATTTATATATTTCAAGTATATTCACGCCACAAAAAAACAAGACAAACCATGAAATCAGACATTCACCCAAAATATCAGGACACAACATTCATCTGCGCATGCGGTGCAAAATATATCGCAGGATCAACAATAGGAGAAGAATTTCAAACTGAAATCTGCTCCGCCTGTCATCCTTTTTACACCGGAAAACAAAAGTTAATAGATACATCCGGACGTGTTGACAAATTCATGGCAAAGATGAAAAAAGCTCAGGAAATAGCCAGCAAAAAGAAGTCTAAAAAAGCGAAAGAAGAAGGCGAAGACTCCACTGAAAAAACCGCCGAAGAAAATACTGAAAAAGCTTCAGAGTAAAGATCTTAAGAAAACCCCTAGCAAATTTGTACAAAACCGCTTAATCATAGTATATTTTTCGCAATATAAAATTTACTTATGGCTGGAAACACTTTTGGCACATTATTCAAAATCACAACTTGGGGAGAATCCCACGGACAGGCAACAGGTGTAGTTATTGATGGCTGCCCTTCAAACATTCCTCTTAAAGAGAGTGACATACAAAAAGAAGTCGACCGAAGGAAACCGGCATCCACGTCAAAAATTTCGACAACAAGACATGAAGAAGATAAAGTACAAATTTTATCGGGAGTTTTTGAAGGGAAAACTACGGGAACTCCCATTTCAATAATTGCACAAAACAAAAATATTCGTGAAGAAGATTACAATGATATAAAAACCGCATACCGCCCGGGACACGCGGATTACACTTACGAACTTAAATACGGCATACGGGATTATCTTGGAGGAGGACGCGCATCCGGCAGAGAAACTTTGGCAAGAGTAATGGCGGGGGCAGTTGCAAAAAAAATTCTGCTACTCAAGACAAAAACTGAAATTTTTGGACACACGGTACAAGTCGGAGATATAAAAGCCAAAAAATTTGACACGGATTACATCTTGAAAAACATGGGTGTTACAGAAAAAGATCAACTGCGCTGCTTAGATCAAAAAACTTCCAAAAAAATGCTGAAATTCATAGAAGAAATTCGCTTTCGTGAAGGAGATTCTGTAGGAGCGATTATAGAAATAATAATAAAAAATCCGCCAAAAGGCTTGGGGGAACCTGTTTTCGACAAATTAGACGCAGATTTAGCAAAAGCTATGATGTCAATTGGCGCAGTAAAAGGCGTCGAAATCGGAGCGGGATTCAAAACTGCAGAAATGAAAGGAAGCGAAAACAACGATCAAATGAAAATTGCAGGCGGAAAAGTAAAATTCCTCACAAATAACTGCGGCGGAATACTTGGAGGAATTTCAACGGGTGAAGATATAGTCATAAGATTGGCAATAAAACCGGTTCCAAGCATAAGCAAAGAATTAAAAACCATAACAACATCAGGCAAAAACATTTCAATAAATACCCTCGGCCGCCACGACTGCTGTTTGGCACCGCGAATCATACCTGTAGCGGAAAACATGGCGGCAATAGTAATTACAGATCATTTTTTAAGACAAACAAGCATCAAATAAAGGTCATACAGTCAGAAATAATTATACAATTTATATTGCATCAAAAGCCGTATAGGAAGTAAAATACAGCCATGGGAAAAAAACTTAAAGAAACAACAGGCATAGAAGTGGAAAATGGCGCGCAAGGGCAAGGTGAAAAAGGCAAAGAAGAAGCCTTTAGAAGGGGTTATGATGCATTTTGGGGCAAAGGAAGCTCCGAAACAAGAGGCAGGGTATTAAGAACTTTAACTGATACACCTCCTTATTCACAAACAATAAGCAGGGTAAAAAGAACTTTAGCTGATACACCTACCTTGTCACATGAAGAAAGCAGGAGGTAAAAGAAAGATCCTATCGTCCACAACCTGTTCGCTATTGACAAAGGCGACTATTTGGTTTACATTAAAGAACTATTATAACTTATAACAAACCATAAGATGTCGGCAGAAGCACATCCACATCCGTCAGCAGAACATCCGGAACCGGCAAGAACCGAGGCAGTAGCACCACGCCCAGTACCGGAAACTCATCACAAACCACCAAAATCTGGAGGAGAAAAAGCCCATGCTCCCGCCAAAGCTCCGGCTCCCGCAAGAGATAAATCACCTATTGGAGCCGCATTCAGCAAAGCACAAATGGAAGCGGACAATGCCGGAAACAGTGTAATCTCGGGCACAACAAAGTTTGGAGAATTAGTTAGAAAAGCCCTAAGAGCGGATGTTGAACCGGTTAAACAAACCGGTCTTGTACAAACTCCATTTTACGCGGCAGGCCACGCCATAGATGCAACAGCCTTAAACGCAGGAAGAAGGGCAGTCGAAGCAATCGAACCGGCAATTTCCGGTATTCGAGCATTTTGCCGCCTTACAATAGGAAACATCCTCCATCCACTCAGAACGCTTGCCCATCCGATAGAAAGAATCGTAAAACCGTCAATCAGGATGGTAACTTCGGCAACCAGATCTGCAATCAACCAAGTCAAAATACCAGTACGCGCAATAGACGACTTAGCTGACAGAGGTATAAACAGGATTACACAACAGGTCAATCATCAAATTTCAAGGATTCCGGTATTGGGAAAACTTTTCTCAACTCCAACAAACTGGATAGCACAACAAATAAGCCACATAACCGCAGGAGTAAGACGAGCTGTAGATTTCGTCACAAGTCCGGTAGATGCAGTCCACGAGGCGGTTGCTCCGGCATAACACCTTATTTTGCAATTTCCGAGTGAAAAGTGTAATTTTTTCGCATGCCAAAAATGTTTGAATTTAAAATTCATCACAAAGATAAAAACAGCCTTGCCAGAACAGGAACATTCAAAACCCCGCACGGCATTATTCACACACCTGTATTCATGCCAGTCGGAACAAAAGGCACTGTAAAAACAGTTTCGCAGGACGACTTAAAAAAAATAGACGCGGAAATAATCCTCGCAAACACATACCATTTATATCTTCGCCCGGGAGAAAAAGTAATAAAAAAATTGGGAGGACTTCACAAATGGATGTCATGGAATCGCCCAATATTAACCGATTCCGGCGGCTTCCAAGTTTTTTCACTGGCTCAGGAAAAAGGATTAACAAAAAACACAAAATTCAAAACCGCAATAAAAATTGACGAAAACGGAGTGGAATTTAAGTCGCATTTGGACGGCTCGCACCATTACTTCACCCCCGAAAAAGCCATGCAAATACAACACGACCTTGGAGCCGACATAATTATGGCCTTTGATGAATGTGCACCGGCGCAAAGCTCAAAAAAATACTTTAAAGAAGCTATGATCCGCACTCACAACTGGCTCATCCGATGCAAAAAAGAGCATGAAAAATTTTCGAAAAAATCTCAAAAAAAACAAGCGCTTTTTGGAATAATCCAAGGCGGAACATACAAGGATTTAAGGGAAGAATCGGCAAAATTCGTAAATAAACTTGATTTCCCGGGAATTGCAATCGGCGGCCTTTCGGTCGGCGAAGGAAAACACACTATGCTTAAAATGATAGAAAAAGTCACTCCCCACATGGATAAAAATAAACCATTATATTTGATGGGAGTCGGCACGCCGGAGGACCTGCTGGAATGCATCGACCGCGGAATAGACATGTTTGACTGCGTTCATCCCACGCGCATGTCGCGTCACGGAGCATTTTTCACAGAACACGGAAGATTCAGCATTAAGAATACCCGATTTAAAACCGACAAATTCCCTCTCCAGAAAAACTGTAAATGCGAAACATGTAAGTCATACTGCAGAAGCTATTTACGTCATTTAATTTCGGAAAACGAGATACTCGGACTTCGCCTAATTACTATCCACAATTTACACTTTCTGTTAAACTTAATGAGGACAATTCAAAAAGAAATAAAAGAAAATAATTTCACCAAATTTAAAAGAAATTTCTTAAGAAAATTCAAAAGCAAAAATGAAAAAATTTGACGAAATAGAAAGCTCGTCAGAAAAGAAATTTGCGCAGAAAGACAAAAAAAAACGCAAACGAATGCGCGTCTCGGGGAAAAGCGTTTTCACACTTCAACAACTAATCGCAAAACCGCATGATAGCCTATCAAAAAGGAAAAATCCTTAAAAAAACAGATAGAGGAATTATTTTAAGCACTGGAAACATTGGATATTTCGTGCATATTTCTTCTCCTCTTCTCGAAACTAAAAAAGACTCAGGAGAAGCTGAATTTTTCATCCATAGCCACATTCGCGAAGATGCTTTCGATCTTTACGGATTCAAAACATGGAGCGAACTCAATTTTTTCAAAGATTTGATAAGCATAAACGGTGTAGGTCCGAAGCTGGCAATGGAAATTTTTAACCTGCCGATAGAAAAAATAAAATCTGCAATCATAAACGAAGACACAGATTTTATATGCGAAATCCGCGGGATAGGACAAAAAACTTCAAAACGAATTGTTCTCGAACTAAAAAGTAAAATAGAAAAAGAAAACATAGAAAACTTGGACGCTTCTTATAATAAAGAATTCAAAAACCTCAATTCAGATGCAATAGAAGCCTTGTCAAGACTCGGTTATGACAGGAAACAAATCGCACAAACAATAAGAACAATGCCGAAAGATATCACTAAAGCGGAAGAAATAATCACGTACTTTTTGAAAAATATTTAACAGTCCGATGGAAAAAACTCCTGACGCATCTTTAATAACAAATCGAACAAACATTGCATATTTATCCAACTTTACCGGATCATCGGGATTCATGCTACTTGCCAAAAACAAATCATATCTTTTCACAGATTCCCGCTACATTGAACGAGCCGCATCTTCTATCAAAAAAGGAATACAAATAATAAACACGACAAAAGTTTGGAAAAATCCGAAAGAACTCAAAAAAAATTGGCAGAAAATTCTTAAAAAACATAACGTAAAAATACTTGGGATTGAAGAAGGCAATTTAACAATCACGCAATTTAAAAAATTTAAAAAAATCTCTCCGAAAAAAATAAAATTCATAAATATATCAGGAAAAATCGAAGAAAAACGCGAAATAAAATCCGCAAAAGAAATAAAATTCATAGAAAAAAGCCAGAGAATTAATGAAAAAGTTTTTATTAAAATTGAACGCCTGATCAAACAATTCACATCTCAAAAAAACTCAAAGAAACAACCGTTGACCGAAAGGAATATCGCATGGAAAATTAAAGAACTCGGAAACAAATTCGGCACAGACGACGTTTCATTCGACCCGATAGTCGCTTTTGGGAAACACACAGCTATCCCCCACCACAATTCGGACAACACACCTCTTAAAAAAGGGGACATTATACTTATAGACATGGGAATGGAATACAAAGGATATTGCAGTGACATGACAAGAATGATTTTTACAAAACCGCCAACGGAAAAACAAAAAGAAATTTACGATTTGGTGCTGAAAGCGCAAAAAGCGGGCATAAAAAAAATCAGAGCCGGCATAACAGGCAAACAAGCCGAC
>MFXA01000002.1 GCA_001787455.1 Candidatus Peregrinibacteria bacterium RIFCSPLOWO2_01_FULL_39_12
TATTTCACAGCTCCTATTCCCACCGCCCCCGCAACTCTCTCTTTATCTTTTAAATCCGGGGTTTTTTCTTCTATAACCCTTCTCGCCCGATTGAAAGCTTCCGAAATCACCTCGTTAAGCAAAATCACGTTCCCTGTTCTTGTGCTCATTTTGCCGTCTTTCATGCTCATTCTTCCAAACCATACATGTTCTCCGCGATCTGCTTCCCACCCCATCCTCCTCACGCCTTCGAAAAGCTGGATGAAATGCATTTTTTGCGAAACATCCACTACATAAAGAATTTTTGCAGGATTCCATCTTTCCATCCTATACTTGAAAGTCGCAAAATCCCTCGTTATATAAAGCGTGGTTCCGTCCTTTTTTTGCACCGGAACCGTCGGGATATTCGGATCCTCAAATTTAATTACAAAAGCCCCTTCCTCACCTATCTCAAAAACTCCCTTTTCCTTGCCTTCTTCCAAAACCGGTCCGATTTTATCCTCATAAAAACTTTCTCCGTGCACGTAATCAAAATGTATGCCTCCGAGCAAATCGTATGTTTTATTTATTTCTTTCATACTTTCTGCAACAAACCATTCCCATAATTTGTGATTTTCCTCATCCCCTTCCTCGAATTTCTTAAATTCCACCCTTGCCTCATCTTCAAGCGAAGGATCCTTCCCCGCTTCATCATGGAATTTTACGTAAAGTTTAAGAAGTTCATCTATCGGATTTTTTTCGACAACCTCTTTGTTCCCCCATTTTTTATAAGCCGATATAAGTTTGCCAAACTGAGTTCCCCAATCTCCAATGTGATTTACGCTTACACAATTAAACCCAATCTTTTTAAAAATATTATAAAGACTTTGCCCGATTATTGTTGATAAAAGATGATGCACTCCAAGCGGCTTTGCAATATTTGGCGAGCTGTAATCCAAAACTATCGTTTTCCCTTTTCCTGTTTTGCTTGAGCCATATTCTTCCCCTTCCTTTAGAATTTTTTTAACTTCCGCATCCAAACTTTTCCGTGAAATAAAAAAATTTATAAATCCCGGTCCTGCAATTTCAACTTTTTCAGTAAAAGTATTTTTAGGAAGATTTTCCACTATTTTTTTTGCGATTTCCGTCGGCGGCAGATGAATTTCTTTCACAATCTGCATGGCAATATTCACCGAATAATCTCCGTGTTTGATATCTTCGGGATTTTCAATTTTTATAAATGGTACTTCCATTTCCGGGAATGTTTTTTTGACGGATTTCCCGACTAAAGTTTGTATTTTTGACTTGAATGATTTTGCGTCAGAAGTCACCAAACAAGCTGAGCTGATTCGCGGCTTTTTTTTTACGAGTCTTTTTTCTGCCGCTTTGGATGGTTCTTCGACCGGTGCCTTGACTGACTCATTGACTGCTTTTTTGACTGATTCCTCGGATGCTTCCTTAGGGTGCTCTTCAACTTTCTCAACCTGAGGCTGTTTTTTCTTCTGCTCCATATAATAAGCTATTTCCTGTTGAGGCACCTTGGAATCATCGGCGTTTTTTCTCCCCTGAATCCCCAAATCCAGCTCGGCGTGTTCCTCGTTTAAAATGTGCGTTTCAACCTGCCCTCCTATGTATTTTGTGACCGCATTTTCAATATCTTTTAAAATCCGTCCGAATTCATCCATGTGCATTTTGCTCAAATCTTCTATAAGTAAAACTGCGTTTACCGTTTTCATGGTAAATTTCGTTCTTTCGCACTCTCTGTAATTCCAATATCTGCATGTTATTCCCCCGTCGTCCAAATATGCGGCTTCCCCTTCTTTCGCTCTCTCAACTTCTATTTCACCTATCTGTCTGAACGGCTCGCCCCCTTTGGTAAATATAAGTTTCAGGTCTCCGCACAGCCAATCCATGTCCTCCCCTCCTATCGGCAAAAGATATTTCAGTGAAAAATAATTATATAAATCCACTAGCAAATTTATGTGCGGCAAATCTTTTCCGCTTTTTATCCTTCCAAGAAGTGCTGCTATCGATGGTGAATTTTTTTTCGGATTTACGCCGAATTTTCCATAAGCATGGCACCACGGAGCGACCATTTTATCTTCAAATACATTCTTGTTCACAAATTCTTTTCTTCTTTGTGCGATTATTCCGCGCAACAAACTTTCCACGAAAGACACCCGTTTCATGTTGTTCATCCCTTTTATAATAACCGCTCCAACCTTTAAATCATGGTTCTGCTCAAATATTTTTGGATCAATGACGAATCTCATGGTTCCATTCTAGCAAACGGGTATTGATTTCTCAACGATTTTTTGGTATAATTTTATGAAGTTTTCATAAATATACAAACAAAAACTAACACAAAAAAATATGAAAAAATTCGGTTCAATCATATGTTCTGCCATTCTGTTATTTGCCTTATCCGGCAATGTTTTTGCAGCGGATAGTGAAAATCCCTCAGATGTTGAAGGAATTAAGGCGGAAGCTCTTAACGGTTCCGTAAAAGCATCATGGAAAGCCGCCACTGATAATACCAACATAGCCGGCTATCAGGTGCATTACGGTCTCAACTCCATAGGGGAAGCGTTCTCGGAATATGACGATTTTGCCGATGTTGGAGATGTTCTCAGTTACACCGTTTCAGATCTTGAAAATGGTAAAAAATATTATTTTTCCGTTATAGCTTATGATGCGGCAGGGAATGAAAGTGTCAACTGGGGTATTCCTGAATCATCCGCAACTCCTTCAGGTGATTTGGATGCTCCTGCGGATAAAATTGCACCGCAGGTAAAATCCGCGGAGGCTCTTAATATAGAAGAAGTTAAAGTTGTTTTTTCAGAAGAAGTTGTGCTCCCAAAAGATGATCCGCAAAATGCTTTCAGCGTTGAGAACGATGATGATTTTGAGCTTTTAGAGGTAAGTGACGTAAAAATGGATGAAGAAGATAAAGATAATACAACTGTTATCCTCTCAACCGATCCTCAAGAAGAAAGTGCAACATATACATTGACTGTCGGCATTGAAATCAAAGATAAAGCCGGCAATTCTATAATCAGTGGAACTTCCGATACGGCAATGTTTACCGGAAGCGCGGAAGCAAAAGAAATCGAAGATGCTCAAGGTCCGAAAATAACCAAGGTTGAAACTGTGGATTCTACGCATGTCGGCGTTTCTTTCAATGAAGCTGTTGTATTGAATATTGATCCGTCTGAAAATTTTCAAATTACGCAATCAGGTGATCCTTCTAAAACTCTCGCAGTTTTAGGTGTTAAACTTGGAGGTAGCAGCGCAGGCGTTGAAGATGCTTTTGCTGTAATTACCACAGCTCCTCAAGAAAAAGTAAAATATACTGTAAAAATTGTTGAGCTTAAAGATGAAGCCGGCAATGATCCTGATGCAACTGCAAGCAGCGCAGAATTTGAAGGGATTGAGGGAGAAGTGACTCCTCCTGATGTGGATGATCCAACTCCTCCTTCCGATGTGGCTAATTTTATAGCAAAAGCCATTATGGAAGCGGAGCAGTATGTCATAAAATTGACATGGCAACTTGCCGCAGACACTCAGGATGTTTCCGCTCAGCTTTTATATCAAAGTAATGACAAAGGTCAAAAATATGACATGAAAGCCAGCTTGGCTCCTACGGATACACAATATGACGTCGAAGGTCTTTCCAAAGGAGAATATTGGTTTAAATTAACTCAAAAAGATTCCGCCGGAAATGAAAGTGCCGGTGTTGTTACTAAAGTTATTCTTGCCGAAACAGGTCCTGAAATGATTGGGCTTGTTGTTTTCTCTCTTATCCTAGGCAGAATTGTAACAAAGAAAAAAAGACAATAAGGAGCCTGTGAAAATTTTAAGAAAATTTTAAGTTTGTCTGCTACGATGCCGGCATGTTTTCCTTAAAGATTAGAAAATTTCTGATAATTTTCCTTGCGGGATTCGCTATTCTTATAGTTTCCGCGTGGATGGAAATTCCCGATGATAAATTTCACATTTATTTTTTGGATATTGCGCAGGGAGATTCGATCTTAATTAAAACACCGCAAAATCATCAAATTTTAGTGGATGGCGGACCCAAAGATTATGTCCTTACTGAGCTTTCTAAGGTTATGCCGTTTTTTGATAAATCTATTGATTTTGTAATTTTAACCCATCCGGATTCCGATCACATGGACGGCATTTTAAAAGTTTTGGAGCGGTATGAAGTTAAAAATATTCTCTTAACCGGTGTTTATCTCGAAAACGAAAGTTATAACAAACTTTTGTCGCTGGTTCTCGAGAAGAATGTAAAACTTTTTATTGCGGAAAGCAAGAAGGATTTTATTTTCGGGGATGTGCTTGTGGATGTAATTTATCCTTTCAACCAAATTATCGGCAATGCGGATAAAGATAAAAATGACACTTCCATTGCCGTAAAAATTGTTTATAAAGATAAGAGTATTTTACTAACCGGCGATTTGAGTGTGGAGGTCGAAGCTAAGCTTATAAGCGCCTATCCTAATCCTAAATATCTTAAATCCGCCATTTTAAAAGCCGGTCATCACGGGAGTAAAACTTCCTCATCTCTTAATTTTCTTGAAGTTGTGAATCCTGAAACTGTCGTGATACAAGTCGGCAGAAAAAATTTTTTCGGGCATCCGAATAAAGAAACTTTGGATAATTTTTCCGCGGCTGGCGTTAAAAAAATTTACCGCACCGACATGGATGGCATGGTGGAATTTGTTTTTTAGCAGGCGGTGTTTTTAAACCCTTACTATGTCTGCTCCAAGTTTTCTTAGTTTTTCGTCAAATTTTTCGTAGCCGCGGTCAATGTAATTTATGTTGGAGATTTCCGTTTTCCCTTTTGCTATCAATGCCGCAACAACCATTGCCGCTCCTGCGCGAATGTCACAGCTTGAAATTGCGAGAGGTTTAAGAATGGTTTGTCCGATTATCAATGCCTGATGCGGATTTAAATATTCAATATGCCCTCCCATTTTTTCAAGTTCGAAAAGATAGTTAAGTCTGCCCTCAAAAAGAGTTTCAAAAATTTTGCTTACTCCATGCGCCTGTGTCAGTAAAACCGCAAATGGTGCCTGCAAATCCGTAGGGAAGCTTGGATATACCGCCGTTCTTAAAATTTTTACCGCATCCAGTTTTTTTGAAGGGAAGATGTGTGCCGAATTTTCTGAAAGCTCAAATTTTATTCCAGCCTCTTCCAGTTTTTGCCAAAAGCTGTCCAGTTGATTTGCATCTATACCTTTAATAATTATATCGCTTTGAGTTGCGGCGGCGGCTATTGCGAAAGTTCCCGCTTCCAAATAATCTCCCGTAATTTTATACGTTGCCCCTTTTAAAGTTTTTACGCCTTTAACTACCAAGTTGTTAGTTCCAATATTCGAAATTTTTGCGCCAATTTTATTTAAAAACCTGCATAAGTCCTGCACATGCGGTTCCGTTGCGGCAAGCCTTATTTCTGTAGTTCCTTCCGCTAAAACCGATGCCATGACTGCATTCTCTGTTGCCGTAACGCTTAATTCCGGAAGAATTATTTTCCTGCCGTAAAGTTTTTTGCATTTAATGTGAATCCCGTTTTTATCGTCCACAATTTCACACCCAAGTTTTTGAAACGCGTGAGTGTGCGCGTGTACGGATCTTTTTCCGAGCACGCATCCTCCCGGAAAAGCGATTTTAAGCTCACCCAATCGCGGCAAAAGCCCTCCCAAAATTAAAATGGAGGCTCTCATTTTTTTAATTACGTCGTTTGGAATTCCGTTGCTTTTTAAATTGCGGGCTGAAATTTCCATTTCGTTATTTTGAAATTTTATCTTTGCGCCAAACGCCCTTAAAATTTTTATCATCGTGTGTATATCCGCGATATTTGGTACGTTTTTCAAAATTACCTTTTCTTTTGTCAGCATTGATGCGCATAAAATCGGCAATGCGGCATTTTTGGAGCCGCTTATCAATACTTCCCCTTTCAAAGGTTTTCCCCCTTGTACAATGAATTTTGCCATGATAGGTGTCCGCCTAAAGCGGACGGTTTTTATTAGCGACTCCTTCGGAGTCGCTTGGTAGTGCCTATTATAGCTATTTTTGTCCTAAAATAAACCCTTTTGTTTGAATTACATCTTAAATTATGGTATAATTTTTAGATTTAAAAGACTTAAATAAAGCGGTTAAAAATAAAAACAAATAAGATGTCTAAAAAGAAATTATTTTTATATTCGTTTATAGGGCTGATATCGCTGTTTGTCGTGAATACTCTTGATACCGGCAAAAATGACTTGAGAATCCCAAGGACATCTTCTTTTTCTTTGTCAGACTTTACTCCGCCCGATTTATCCATTGAAAAAGCTACTTTGCGTAAAACCGGCAATCCAACAGAAAAATTCAACTATTATAAATATTCCGCCAATGTTGTGATTAAAAATTACGGCGGTGATTTAACCGATGCAAAAGTTGTTTTAAGCGGCGCCGACCAAAAATATTATTTCTTAAAAAATTCGGAGAACGGTTTCTCGCTGGGAAAAGAAAAAAGTTATATAGTTGAAAATTATGATGTTATTTTTGACGGCAATTACAACGGCGGCGAAATTAAATTTGAAATTAATATCAAAGAACAAAATGATTACTATAAAGGGAATAATTCTTACACGGTCAATGTTTTCGAGCTCCCGACAAAAATAGAAAATATCGCAATTGAGAAAATAGAAGACGATGGAACTTTTATAATTGATTATAAACTTGGCAATCCACTGCTTGCTTCAGATGACATAGAAATACTTGCCAGCGATTTTTTGAGAATAAATGGAGATATGGAACGTTACAGTGAAGCTGACATTGAAGATAAAATTTACAGTTATTACAAAATAAAAAATTCTTCCGAAACTGTTCAGAATAAAAGCTGGCAGATGCGAAAATTTTCCGACACATACGGATATAAAATTAAATTCACCGATGATCCCTGGTCCGATAAAACAGACCACTATGTTTATTTAAAAACCACAAATCCCAAGAATGGGAACTTCGCAGTTAGCAATATTTTAAAGTTCACTTATCAAAAAGAGCTTGAAAGATCGGATTTTGCCCAGCTGTTTGTGGATTTCAACAATTTAAAAATTATAAATGACGGCGTAATTTATTACGAAGATGTTCCTCCTGAAAGTTGGTTTGCGCCGTATGTTCAAACAATTTACAATTTGGGACTTGTTGCAAATTACAATACCAAATACTTCCCCGAACGAAAAATGACCCGAGGGGAAGCTTTGCGTGTGGTCTTTGATTATTTTGACGTGGATTTATCTTACGGAAGAGGGCTTTCCGATTTTGGCGATGTCGGCAAGAAACATTATTTATACCCGTATATTGAAGCTCTTTACGCAAACGGCAAAGGAGCTATTTTTGGCGGAAATTTTAATCCTGACGCGCCTGCGACAAAAAATTATTTGAAGTATCTAATATATGAATATAAAGAAAATTCTTAATTTTTATTTGGTATTAACATTAACTCTCACCATGGGTTCCGCTTTAAGTTACAGTGATTCCGTGAAATATTATGCTTCCGTTTTTTCTTCAGGCGTATGGGGAATATTTGGCGATATTGAAAACAGCGGTGGTTATAAAAACGTTTCTCCGTTAAACACTTCTGTTACTTATGCTGATTTATCAACTCAAAATGGAAGCAATTTTTATTCGCAAAATAACAACTCGGCCGTTTTAAATTTTGATATCGTAAATAATCCTGAAAAATCTTTCGCAAAACCGGGGGCAAACGGCGTAAATATTATGAGCTTTATATTTAAACCGCAGGATCAAGATTTTCGCTTAAAAAATTTAACTTTAAAAATTGCCGGCGCAAGCCCCGATTCAATTAAAAGCGCACAATTGACAAGCGATGGAACAGTCCTGAGTACAGGGGATGGAGTTGACGAATACTTGCGTTTTAAAAATATAGATTACCGGTTAAATGCCGGCGATGAAGGTACTTTAAATGTTATTCTCGATTTAAATGAAAACTTAAAAGTTGGCAATAGGTTGAGGCTTGATATTGAAACTCCGGATGATATCGAAATTGAAGCCGGTGGAAGTCCTTATAAAATAAACGGCTATTACCCAATTAAAGGGAAATATCTTTCAATCGTACAAAGTAATATTTAATCTACAGCCTGCACATAACATTTTTCGCAATAAACAATTTTTGTGTCTTCCGGCGGATACGTTGTTTCGATTTCTGTTCCGCATTTTTGGCAAGTTCTTTTATAAAGATTGCGAGTATTTCGCATATTAAAACGTGGTTTATGTCTGCAATCAGGGCATTTTACCGGAACCGGCAAATTCATTCTGCGGTAAAATTTTAATTCTTCTTCAACTATTTTGTAATTTTTTTCGCAATTTACGCAGGCGAGTATTTTGGTAAGAATGTCATCGGGCACTTCTTTTATCCGTTCGGGGATTTTGTATGTTTGAGGTTTGTATTCTTTTTCGTCCGTGTCTTTCCATTTATATCCCTCCGCCAAAGCCTGTTCTTTTGATAAAGGGAAATAATCCTGCGCGATTGTTTCATTGTATCCGTAATACGCCATCTGCCCCGGGAAAAATTCGCCAAATTCACCTGTCTTTTTCATATGTTCAATAATTTTCGCGTGCAATTTTTCGTATTCTTCTTTTGAATATTTTTTATTAAAAATTGCATGATCCATATGCTGGAACCCGCAGCATCCAAGCAAATTATGGCTGCCATTTATACATGATTTTGAATAAAGGATGTCATAACAATCCGTCCATACCTGATCTGAAAAATGCACATTTCTCACACCATAGCCGACTTCATGATTTTCATAACAATATTCACTCCATTTTATTGAGCCGAAGACCGTTATGTCATAGCACTTTTTCATCATTCTGCTGTTGAATACATATTTACAATCCTGCGAATTATTTACGTCAAAGCAGTTCAAGCAGCGCTGTGTATGTGAAAGATAATCTCCCGTTGAATCTTCATTTTGGATTCCTTCCATATATTTATTTGGGAATTTTCTGCAGAATTCCGTAAAGTTTTTGTGTGCCGTTTCAAGCTCTAAATTTGTATTTAAATTGGTGTTTGCAACTTTTTGGGAATAATCATCTTTTGAGCATTTTTCGTTTAAGAAAAAATATTCTTTGTTTCTTAAATTCACACATCCAAAACAATTTTTGCATCCTATACAGTTTTTCAAAAACCATGAATCGGCGCAATTTACGCAGTTTTGCGAATATTTTAAACCGTAACAATTTTCACAATTTATACACTCGTAGCAAAGCTCGCATTTTATAACCATAAGGCAATCCATGGTTTGTTTCGAATCATAAATATTGTTCGAGTAATAGCAGTTTTCGTTGAAATCCGCTTCGAAAATCAAGTAGCAGTTTTTGCACCATCCGCACTGATTTGTGTAGTCGCAGTTTTGGTTTCCCACTGCTGATCGCGCAAGCTGGGGGACTGAATTCATCAACTCCTCAAACTGCTCAAAAAACGGACGATTAAAATCAAAATCACGCCCATATTTAAGAGCGTCCCACTGCGGAGAAAACCAATAATTATTTTCGTATACGGGAAAGGGTTTGTCGGGCGAATATACTGAAATTATTTCGGCCCCCGTTGCACTGCATTTTCTTTTATAAAGCGTTCTTTCGTTTCTCCAAATAAGCCTGCGCTTTTGCCTGCAGGCCGGACAAAATGTCGGAGCCGGAACTTTTATCTCGTCATAATAAGCGATGTCATCGTCCGTGATAAGAAACTCTTTTTTGCAGTTTTTGCATTGTTTATTTTGCATGGCGTCGTGTTAATAAACCGTTTCCAAATAACATTTTTCACAATATGTAATTTCCGGTTTATCAGGCGAATATGTTGTTTTAATTTCCGCTCCGCATTTTTGGCATTTGCGTTCATATAATCTATGCGGATTTCTTGAACTTAGTCTGTTCTTGTGGCGGCAGGTCGGACATTTAACAGGAACAGGCAAATCCATTTTCCGGTAAAACCCAAGTTCTTCTTTTATTACTTTATAATTTTTGCCGCAATTTTGACAGGCTAAAATTTCACCCGCAATATTTTCGGGTGTATTTTTTATATCTTCAGGAATTTGATACGTTTGTTTTATATATTCTTTTTCGTCAGGATCTTTCCATTTGTATCCTTTGCTTAAAGCCTGTTCTTTCGTTAAAGGAAAATACTCATGAGAAACAGTTTCGTTGTAGCAAAATGGCGATATTTTTATCGGAAAAAATTGTCCATAATTACCCATATGCTCAATTATACGCGGCACCAATTTTTCATATTCTTCCTTCGCGTACTGTTTGTTTAAAATGCAATATTGCTTATGGTTAAGCCCAACACACCCGAAAAGATTCGAACTGTTATAACAAACAAAACAATACTGTGAAAAGTGTACATTGCATGTCGAAGATACGGATATGCAAAAACTGTTTTTCATTGATGAAGCACAGTTAAACGAAACCTCCCCCCACCCATAAGCGCTTAAATCTTGAGAATCTTTAACATCCAGCCCAATGTACGCATATTTTATGTCGCGTGAATTTTCAAACAGATATCCCTCGTAAACATCTTTGCATCCAAGCAAATAATCTCCGGTTACGTCTTCGCAGTTTATTATTTTTACCGCTTTATGTGGGAATTTTAAGAAATTTTCATGTGCTTCTTTTTTTGTTTTTTCTCTCGCTGTATAGTCTTTTAAATATTCCGCCTGACGAATTTCGTATTCCTTTTGAGAAAGTTTTTCATTGAAAAAATAATATTCTTTATGTTTAAGTCCAAAACATCCAATACAGGAATTGCATCCAGTACATTCCCGGCAATAGTGGCAATCGCTGCAATTTAAACAATCCTGAAGATATGTGCTTTTATTGCAATTTTCGCAGTTTATACATTCATAACAAAGTTCGCATTTTATAACCCAATAATTATCAACATTATTTTTGCCCCAGATTGAATAAGTATTGTAATAACAATCTTCGTTATAGTGACCTCCCGCATTCAAGTAACAGTTTTTATCATCGGTTTCCTGATTAACGTAATCGCTGTTTTGATTATTTTCGACAAAAAGATTTATCAATTTAGATGCTTTCATCAATTTATCAAATTGTTCAAAAAACGGGCGATTGAAATCAAAATCTTTTCCTATATTTACCGGATCCCATGCATCGCTCCACCAGCACGGGGCGCAATAAACATTGTAAGGTTTGTCGGGAGAATAAATTGAAACCATTTGTTTTTTGCAATTGCCGCAATTTCTTAAATAGAAATTTTTCTCATTTCGAAAACTTATGCGCCGCTGTTCACGGCAAAGTGGACATTCGACTGGAGGAAAAACTTTCATGCGTTCGTAAAATTTCAAATCATCGCCCGTGATTTCAAAGTTTTGACTGCAATTTATACATTGTTGATTCATAGAATTTTTTTAAACTGCGTAATCCAAATAACAATCTTCGCAGTAAACAATTTCCGTGGCTTCCGGAGCGTATGTTGTTTTTATTTCCGCTACGCATTTTTGGCATTTGCGTTCATACAATATGCGCCCTGTCCTTAAATTCAACCTGTCATTATGTCTGCAATCGGAACATTTTTTTGGAATTGGCACCGTTTGTCTTTTATAAAAACTAAATTCCTGTGGGATGATTTTGTAATTTTTTCCGCAAATTTCGCATCCCAAAATTTCATTTGTAATATTTTCAGCTACGTCTTTTATATTGTCCGGCACCTGAAAAGATTGAGGAAGATATTCCTTCGGATCTTTGTCTTTCCATATCCATCCTTTTTGCAAAACTTCTTCTTTGGTCATTGGCTTATGCTCCTGTGCAAGCGTTTCGTTGTATGCGTAGCAACTTTTGCTTGAAGGGAAAAATTCACCCCATGTGTTTGTATTTGTAAGCTCGGCTTCGCTCAGACTGGCAGAGCCAGATCTTCGCTCTGCCTGCGCGCTCGCGCCGTGCGCTCGCTTCATTTGCCCGATTATCCGCGGGATCAGTTCCTCGTATTCTTTCTTTGTATACTGTTTATTCAAAATACAGTATTCGTTTTTTTTCAACCCAACGCACCCGAAACAATTTTTAGATGAAAAACATTGGTCGCAATAAGTAAGATCACTGCATCCCGTCCAGCATAAATTGCAAAACCTTAAATTAAAAAGATCATATCCGCACGCTTGGCAATCGTAAATCCGCTCTGTTCCTACTCCCCAATGAGTGTGGTCCATGCTCGATTTTGCCCTTTCAATACAAACGCAATACCTTACATCCTCGCAATCCACGCATTCAAAACTTGTAAATGCGTTTTTACAATTCCATAAATAATCTCCAAGCGAATTTTCAATATTGCTTCCGTGATACTGCTTAACGATCATGTCCTGCAAAAATTTTTGAGATGTTTCTTTCCCTTCTTTTACAGTTTTATAACTTCCAAGATCCGTATTTTTAATAAAATTTTCATATTCTTCTTTGGTCTTTTTTTGATTAAAGATGTGATACTGCTTGTTATGAAGATTACTGCATGCAAAACAGTCCATGCATCCTATACAGTCGCGTAAAAAGTTGGAACTTTTGCAGTTTACGCAATCCTGACTGTATTTTAAATCGTAGCAATCGTAACAATTTGTGCAGTCGTAGCAAAGTTCGCACCTTGTTGTATTTTTGCTGTCTATGCAATTTTTGCAGTCGTTAACCCATGATCCGTAATAACAATCTTCGCACCGGTTTGTGGAAAAAACCAAATAACAATTTTTATTCTGGCTCGCGCAGTTGCAATAATCGCTGTTCCACATCGGCTTTTGCTGCTGGCGCGCGAGGCGCGGGACGGAATCCCGAAGGAGAAAAAACTGTTCAAAAAACGGGCGATTGAAATCAAAATCTCTTCCATATTTTACCGGATCATATTCGTCGCTCCACCAAGCATCATTTTCATAAACCGGAAAAGGTTTGTCTAAAGAAAAAGATGAAATTATTTCTTTTCCAGTGAGTTCGCATTTCCTGTGATATAAAAATCTTTCGTTTCTGTAAGATAACCTTCTTTGCGTGCGGCAAAAATAACAAAGTGTCGGTGAAGACACTTGCATTAGTTCGTAAAATTCCCGGTCTTTTTCCATTATTGGGAATTTAACCGTGCAATTTTTACAAATTTTTGTTCCTAGTATCTTTTCCATAGGTTTTTTATTTTAGCATAGCCCTGCGAAAAAGACATAGTGCTCTTGCTGTTTTTAAATTTCGTGTTATTGTTGTTCTCCGTTAAATTATTTACAAAATGGATATAGAAGCCGTTCGTTTACCAGAGCAAGATATTTTGTCCGCAGTTATGAGGAGGCAGATTATAATACATGCTACTCCATATCTATCTTTGGACCCCAAGGCAAACCCGCTTTTTCGT
>MFXA01000003.1:0-1967 GCA_001787455.1 Candidatus Peregrinibacteria bacterium RIFCSPLOWO2_01_FULL_39_12
ATCTTTCTTGTATTGGAAAAATAGATTATCAGTTGAAGCGTTTACCTCTGTTTGAGTGAATGTAATTTTTGACGAATATGATTCTTCAGTATTTTTTGAAACTGTGCCTTTACCCGAAACAGTAACTTCTATCCCGCCCACATGATTTTTATAATCACCGGTCAGATTTAATGTTGAAGATTTGGACGGATCAAAAGCTTCGCCGCCCAGTGGGGAAATTGTCAGTGATTTACATTCTGTTGAAGGAGGAGTACCCCCACCATCACCAGAACCGCCACTGCCACCACTTCCGCCCTGACTCCCTTGAGCAACATCCCCGACATTTACACAATATATACTAGCCTGCACGGTTTGGTATTCCTTATTCTCAAGCAGTTTATTTACTTGATAAACTATAAATCCTGTACCGGTGAAATCAGCATTTGGAGTGTAAGTATACTTCCCAGCCTCTCCGCTTTTTTCAGCAAGAGTTCCAAATGTTTTTACCGTATCGGACAGACCACCTGCAAATCCAGCTCCTTTAAATTCGTTTTTAACATTGGGAATAATATCCAAAGGCTGACCTTTAGGAGTGCTTAAATTTACAAAAGCTAAATTACTCTTATCAATATCTCCTAGAACTCCAGTATAATCCAGCATCACATTCCCTACGGTACAAGCATTTGCCTCGCTAAAACTTACTTTTGTTTCTGTAAACAACTCAGGGAAAGCTTCATCGAAGGTCTTATCAGTTTTCATTACTTCACCAAGCCCCTTTAGTAGTGGATTTTCAGAATAAACAAGTCCAGATGGATACCAATAACATCCATCAATTTTTACCATGTTTAATTCTTGAGTTCCTAACGATAGTGTAGCCAAAGTTTCATCTTCATCATACGAAACACCGCTAACTTTGACTGTTTTAAATGCTTCTTGAGATGCTTTTATATCAGTATAACTCTCCTTGCCTAATGGAATATTCGCCTCATTCCATTCCATGAAAAGAGCTCCAAATAAAGCTCCGGTAGAACCTAAATACTCTTTAAATGTGCCCTTTTCAGAAAGCAACTTATCTACGGTTTGAGCAACAAATTCATCGGCATGGTCGGTTATAAACATCT
This sequence comes from Candidatus Peregrinibacteria bacterium RIFCSPLOWO2_01_FULL_39_12, assembly GCA_001787455.1. Classification (GTDB taxonomy): domain Bacteria; phylum Patescibacteriota; class Gracilibacteria; order UBA1369; family LOWO2-01-FULL-3; genus 2-01-FULL-39-12. The sequence goes on from MFXA01000003.1 coordinate 1,101, forward strand.
CGAAAATTTCAGATTTCAATAATTTTGTGAAATATAAATCTTCGGGAAGATAAAGAACAAGCAACTCCTTTATTTTATCGTATTGATCGCTCAATAACTTAAAATTGTCTTTTAAGCCGGTATAAAGTTCTGCATTTTTTATTGCAGATACCTTAGCTGATACCCACCAATCTTCAAGCGCAGTTTGTTTGGATGGAGGAAGAGCATCGTACAACTTAACCAGATCAAAATCAGCTAAAGAAGTGGTCATGTCCGTGAAAACCTCGCCGGGTCCGGGCATCCCGTCACACTCAGCGGTAACCGGAGATTTAACATCGAAAGCCCATACTTTCTCATCATCAGTTTTAATATGTAAAACATCCCCCCCTGCAATGTTATCTGTATGAACGAGTACAACATCGCCAACTTCGATATAAAAACTTGTGGTATTAGGACCACTCCCACCCACCGCGAAAGCTTGTAAAACATTCAGACCATAAGATTTAGCTCCGGAGTCATTTCCTATGCCACTCTTGCCTCCAACTTCACCACCACCTAGACTTTCTTGAGATCCTCCAAGTTCAATGATGGCACTACCAGCACCTGCACCAGCCTGAGCATCAAGATTAAGAGCACCAGTGCCGAGAGCCGCATCAGTGCCGAGAGCCGCATCAGTGCCAAGATGACTGAGGTCAATAGAACCTGCACCAGCTTTAGTGCCTGAACCAGCCTTAGTATTTGAACCAGCTTTAGTCTCTGAACCAGCATGAGCGCCAGTGTCAAGAGCCGCACCAGCACCAAGATGATTGAGGTCAATAGAATCTGAACCAGCTTTAGTGCCTGAACCAGCCTTAGTATTTGAACCAGCTTTAGTCTCTGAACCAGCAT
>MFXA01000003.1:1978-2261 GCA_001787455.1 Candidatus Peregrinibacteria bacterium RIFCSPLOWO2_01_FULL_39_12
TCAAAAGCGCCAGTCTCAAAAGCGCCAGTCTCAAAAGCACCAGTCTCAAAAGCACCAGTCTCAAAAGCACCGGTATCAAAAGCACCGGTATCTAACGTAGCAGAATCTATAGGAGAAGGATCAGTCACCCAGTCACTAGGATCTACAAACGTTTGATTAGGATCAAATACACCTGAACCTTTTCCAAATAATGGGACACCGCTACCAGTTCCACCAACACCGCCAAGAGGACCAACACCGCCAATATCACCAAGAGAACCAACTCCACCGACAGGACCTGTAG
>MFXA01000003.1:2270-19350 GCA_001787455.1 Candidatus Peregrinibacteria bacterium RIFCSPLOWO2_01_FULL_39_12
GCTCCAGTTCCGCCAATACCTCCAACACCACCACCAGTTCCACCAACGCCACCTACATTAACAGTTATGTTAGAAATAGACGATTCACAAACTCCGGCTGGTGCATTTACAGCCTTAGCTGTGATCAAAACAATGTCTTTTTGGTCTTGATAATCGGCACTTTCCTTGTACATGAACAGCAACTCATTATTTGAGTTGTTTACCTCCTCATCCGTGAATTTGATTTCTGACAATAAGTCGGGATTAAAAAGGTTTTTAAAAAGAGTACCTTTACCCGAAACAGTAACGTCTATTGAGTTATTATGATTTTTAAAATCGCCGGTCAAATTGAATGCAGCAGGTTCGGAAGGATCAAATGCTCCACCGCCTATCTGGGAAATTATCAATGATTTACAAAGAGTTGTATCGACCGCAGGTCCAATGTCACCGGTTCCGCCAGCACCTGCAGTACTCTCTGGATCCACAAGCTCAGTTTTCTCCGCTTTTTTCACTTGAATCGCCCCATATTTCGGATCATCAAACCATATCGTAAAAGGCTTTTTTGCCTTAAAAATAATCATGGAATTTGTATACAATTCACTTAAATCAGCATCTGCAGGAGACACATATTCAACATACTCATTCAGGTCTTTTAAATCTCCTCCAATAAACCCTTTAAACAAGCCGCTTCCAGCTAAAAAATAAGCAACAGCCCCAAGAGCCACAACTAAAACGGCAACACCAAGATACTTAAATTTGCTTGTACCGTTAGAAGGAGTAGGAGTTTGGGAACTTTGAATAGGAGTAACTGGAGGAACAGGAGGGACTGGAACATTTTCAGGGGTAGGAGAATTTTCTACAGGTATTTGATTTTCCATTTTATTTTTATTTTAGTTTTTTATTGTTTATATTATATCATGTTATAAGAAAAACGCAAATACCAAACTCACTTAACAAAAACAACCGGAACTCAACTCGCAAAAAATAACGTTTTTTACTTCACCACAAACCCCACAATCCTCCCCGAAACATAAATTTCTTTCACAACCTGTCCCTGAGCCAAATACCTCATCACATTTTCGTTTGCGCGCGCAAGTTTCAAAGCCTCTTCCTGACTGGCATCTTTGGAAATCTCAATCTCTCCACGCAACTTTCCGTTAACCTGCACTCCAATTTTTGTAAGATCATCTTGTACTAATTTTGGATCATATCCGGGCCATTTGCTAAAAGAGACGCTGTATTTGCCGCCAATTTTCTCATGGCATTCTTCTGCAAGATGGGGGGCAAAGGGCGTAATCAATTGTGTAATAATCTTCTTGCATGTCTTATCAATACCATTTTTAGATGCAAAGTTTATAAATTCCATGAACGCCGCCAAAGCGGTATTGAAGTGCAACTCTTCAATGTCTTCAGTAACTTTCTTAATGAGTTTATTTATATTTTTCCCCAGCAATCCTCTATCAATAACTTTTTCAGATCCTTCGGAAATCATTTTCCAAAATCTTTCCACAAAACGCGCAATCCCTGTAATTCCTTTATCGCTCCAGTCGCCGCCTTCGGTAAACGGTCCCATGAACATTAAATACATCCTAAAAACATCGCTTCCATATTTATCCACAAACCCATCCGGACTGACCACATTCCCCTTGGTTTTGCTCATTTTGGCACCATCTTTTGTCACTGTCCCCTGATGCACAAGCCTTTTAAAAGGCTCTTTAAACCCAATATGCCCCATATCATAAAGAGCCATATTCAAAAATCTGGCATAAAGAAGATGCATGCAGGCATGCTCGGCTCCACCAATATACATATCTACAGGGAGCCATTTATCCACAATTTTGCGGTCAAAAGGCTTTTTGCCCATTTTATTGCACGGATAACGCAAAAAATACCAACTTGAGCACATAAAAGTATCCATAGTATCCACTTCCGGCCGCCATCCTTTCCCAAATATTTTTTCAGTGCGCTTGAAAAATTCGTTCGAATGAACGATAGGCGACTCGCCGGTAGGTTTAAAATCCACATCTGTTGGGAGTTCCCATGGCAAATATTTTTCAGGAATGGGATGAGGGTTTCCATTCGGATCATAAACAATCGGAATCGGAGCACCCCAATATCTTTGACGTGAAATTAACCAGTCGCGTAATTTGTAATTTGTACTTTTTTTCCCAAACCCTTTTTTCTCAATATAATTGATGATATCTTCGCGCGCTTCGCCCCATTTTCTTCCCTTAAATTCAACCGGATCCTGAAGAACGCCATTATTGGCATGATGATAGCAATATTCAAAATTTTTAACTTTTTCAGCTTCTTTTTCGTCCGGTGGAAGCATGGCAATTCTTAAAGGAATTCCATATTTTTTTGCGAATGCAAAATCTCTTTCATCGTGAGCGCTACAATTTACAACGCCGGTTCCATATTCCGCTAACACAAAAGAAGCAATCCAAATTGGGAGATCGCCTTTTCCGAACGGATTTTCAACATATCTGCCGGTAAAAATACCCTCCATGTCGGTTTCAATATTAAACTTATTCGCCATTTTTTTCTTTTTAATATCTTCAACAAATTCCATTACAGACTTCTCATATTTAGTTCCCTTAACAAGTTTTGAGATTAAAGGATGATCGGGAGCTATAACCGTGAATGTTTGAGCGATAAATGTTTGCGGCACGGAATCATAAACTTCAAACCAAATATCCAAATCTTTCACTTTTTCCCTGAAATTTATCCCCTCGCTTCTCCCAATCCAATTTCTCTGCATCAAAATGGTTTTTTCCGGCCAATCCAGTCCGGTACGATCAAGCAATTTTTCCGAATAATCGGTTATCTTCAAAAACCATTGCTCTAAATTTTTTTGAACCACCTGATTTTTGCAACGCTCGCAAATGCCTCCTTCCGCTTGCTCATTGGCAAGAACCGTTTTACAGCTGTTGCACCAGTTAACGGGAGCATTTTTCTTATATGCAAGCCCCCTCTTATATAACTCCAAAAATATCCATTGAGTCCATTTATAGTACTCGGGTAAAGATGTCATTACGGATTTATCCCAATCATAAATTGTCCCAATCCTCGTAAGCTGTTTTATCATGTAAGCCACATTTTTATCCGTACTTTCTTTGGGCGGAACTTTTGTTTTTATCGCATAATTTTCCGCAGGCAGGCCAAAACTGTCAAAACCCATCGGCTCAAAAACGTTGTACCCTTTCATCCTTATATATCTTCCATAACTGTCCGCCGCGCCATAATTATACCAATGTCCGACATGCAGTTTGTCGCCGGATGGATACGGAAACATCACCAAATTATAAAACTTTGGCTTCTTGGAATTTAAATTAACTCTATTGAGTTTTGTACTGTCCCATTTTTTTTGCCATTTCTCCTCAACTTTACCGGCATCATATGAAATCATACAAAAAATAAGCAATTAAACTTGCCCGAATACTACGCTTAATTGTCGTCACAATCAAGGTCGTACTATCTGTTATTTATAGCTCACTTTCTTTACTAGAAGCTTCGAATCAATATCATTCATGTTTTTGATTTTCGGATACAGCCTATCAATCCAGCTGCCGGTTTTATCTTTTTCTTTATCCTGCCCGGATTTATCGTTATTAAATTCTTTTACTTTGGAAGTTAAATCTTTTGCGGAAAAAATAATCTTTTCGACACCTTTTTCACCTGCAATAGGTAAGGCGTTAAAGAGAACCAATTTTTCTCGTTTTCCATTCACAATTCTAAAAGGACCAATTCCTTCCTTTTGATCTCCTGACTGGATTAAAGTGGTATGCGCACCAACAAAATCCGGCAAATCTTTAGGATGAATATAGTCAAAAAGTTTCTTTCCTGTTAAGTCGTTACAGTCCAAACCGGCCAATCTGCAGAATTCTTGATTTGCATACTCGAATTTTCCGTTAGAATTGGTCACAAAAACAGGTCCGTCCAAATTATTGAGATAAGCCATAAACACGGCATCTATATTCAGATAATTAAATTCCTCTCCGCTTGCGCTTTCTTCTTCGTGTTCGTTTGAAAATACATTTGTTTTTCCGGAATCACTGCTGTTTACATCCAGAAAGAGAACCATTACCGCGAAAGATATAATGAATATTACGACAGCAGAAATCGCTATTTTTTTGTTTTGCGACAGATCTAGCATGCTTTTTTGTTTTATTTGGTACATTTATACCAATGTCATTATATAACAAAACAATAGGTTTGTCAATCAGTAAAAACAGAAGCCATAAGATGTAAAGAGAATTCAACCTCTGCGATCGAATAGATTAGAGGCTTCAGTTTCGCATTGAGCGGGAGTATCTGTAAAAATTTCTCTGGCGGAAACCTCTTTTTCCGAAGTTAATTCAATGAAAGTAAATGTCCATACAACATAAGAAAATACATCAACAACGCCGTTTAAATATGAAGCGACAAAAAGAGAAATAAGCCCGACAACACTTCCAACAATAATTCCGGTTACAGGAAGTGCGGCAGCCGCTAAATATCCCATTATCAAAACAACAAAAAACGGAATCAAAAATACCACAATAACCTGAATAATAATTCTGACACCGATAAGAAGCATAAGTATCGTCATAAGAAATGTGTATTTCCAATGCATAATCACAAGTTTCACGCTTCTTCTAATGGAGGCAAAAACTCCTTCGCCGTCTATAACAATAAAAAAATCCGAGTACGTAAAAAGAAGAGTTAAAACAAAGCTTAGCATAATAAACATAATAAAAACGGGCAGAAAAATTTGGAACAACCCAATCCCCAAATTTCTTAATACAAAAGACATCTCAACTAAAATTGAGAAAAAAGAAAAAGTTTTAATTAAAAGATGATATTCGAAAAGAGGCAGAAAAGACAAAAATCCATGCTTGAGCGCAAGACCCATGCTGACCTTTTGTTGAGATTTTTGCCTTGCTATAAACTGAATCGCGGAAGCCTTGCAAAGTGTTGGAAGAAGAAAATAAATTACCGCAAAAATAGCAGCCACAATAATGAAAGGCATGGTCAATGAAGAATTTGTTTTAAAAAAATCAAAAATTATTTTTGCGACTTCTCCTAGAAAACTGTGTTCTTCCTCACTGAATAAGTAAGAAGTTTTAAGAGCGAAAATCTGATAAAGGATATATCCTGTGGTAACAGTGGTCGTAAAAATGGCGGGTAGAAATCCAAACCACCTTATCAAACGTTTATTTTGCTGGGTATATTCCCACGATTGCGCAATGAGATCTTTATAATTCATACAGCGGAATTTAATCACAACTGCGGTGTTTTAACAACACCCCGCCAAAGGCGGGCTAATAAATCCGATTGAATTTTTTTTTTAATAGAACTATATTTTTAAAAAGTAAATAAACTCCCTATGACTACGGAATCCAAAATTGAAAAAATTAAACTTAAAGATAAAGGATTTACGTGGGTGAATATAAATAATCCGGATGAACGCGCCACTTCGTATTTAAAGCACCATTATAAATTCCATCCGCTTGATCTTGAAGACTGTCTTTCGGATATACAAAGGTCAAAAATAGATGAGTATGAAAATTATTTATTTATAGTTTTGCATGTTCCGGTTAAGCGTGCCGGGCAACATAAACTTCATATTTCCGAATTGGATATTTTTATCAGCCATAATTTTGTCATAACTTTGCACGAAGACGATCCAACGATTAACAGGGTTTTTGAAAAATGCAAAAAAAAGAAAAAATTTAAAGAAGATTATCTCCAAAAAGGATCGGGATATTTTCTTTATATGATTGTTGATGATTTATTTGAATCGTGCTTCCCGATTTTGGACGATTTAGGTCATCAATTAAATGATCTTGAATCGGAAGTTTTTGATTCCGGACAGTCGAAAGATCGTATAAAAGAAGTTTTGCTTCTGAAAAAAGACCTTATTAATTTTAGGCGCGTAATTATGCCTGAACGTGCCATAGTCGCCCAGCTTGAGCATAAAAATAAAAAATTTCTGCCTGAAAATTTGACTGTTTACTTCGACGACATCGTAGATAAAATTGAAAAAATGTGGAATAACCTTGAAAATCTGCAGGAGCTTGCCGTTTCGCTACAGGAAACAAATGAATCAATTATTTCACACAACACAAATAAAATTATAAAAATACTTACAACTTTTTCCGTTATTATGCTTCCTTTAACTGTTGTAACGGGCTTTTATGGGATGAATGTGGATGGACTTCCTTTTGTGGGAGGCGAAAATCCGATATTGATAATTATTGGAATATTGGCATTCATTGTATTGGCTATGCTCGGATATTTTCGATACAAAAAATGGCTTTAGGAAGGGATTTTTCCTTTTTGAGCTTGCTAGGAAACAATCTTTCAAGTATACTTTTCCAAGTAAAAAATTTTTTGAAGTTTAAAATATGCATCACGACAAAAAGAAAAAAATCATGGGGAAGTTTGGAGTCCATCCAAAGGACACAGGATCATCTCAGGTACAGGTCGCAATTCTTACAGAAAGAATAAACGAGCTTACAAAACACCTCGAAGACCATCCGAAGGATAATCACTCAAGACGCGGTCTTTTAGGCTTGGTTGGAAAAAGAAGAAAACATTTGAATTATATGCGTTTACACAAGAAAGAAGATTACGAAAAGGTGTTAAAGACTCTCAAATTGAGGAAATAGCTGATTCAGAGAAAGAATTCGCACATTAAAATCGTGCTCTATGGAATGCCTGCTCTTAAGTTGCAGGGTTTAGAAGACAAAGCGAAGCTTTGTCCTCCTTGTCTTCTAAACCTTGTTACTTAAAAAAGTTCAAGAGTTCCATGGGGTTGTCCCGCCACGGCGGGACGTTTCTCTATTAGCAGACCCTTCGGGTCCGCCTAGAGTTTAATATTATTTAAACAAAAGACTATGGAACCACAATCTATGAAAATGGATCTCGCAGGACGAGAACTCCGTATTTCGGTATCGCCAATTTCAACTTACGCAAATGGAAGCGCGGTAGTTTCTCTTGGGGATACTGTAATCATGGCAAACGCCACAATGTCCGAAAAGGGGAAGGAAGGCGCGGATTTTTTCCCGATGACTGTTGATTATGAAGAAAATTTTTATGCCGCCGGAAAAATTAAAGGAAGCCGGTTCATTAAACGTGAAGGAAGACCTTCCGAAAATGCTATTTTAACTTCCCGCCTAATCGATCGTCCAATTCGTCCGCTTTTTCCAAAAGGGACTATAAATGAAGTTCAGCTTATTTGTTCCGTTCTTTCTGCGGATCAGGAAGTTGATCCGGGGGTAACGGCTATGAACGCCGCATCGGTTGCGCTTTTATTAAGCGGAGCACCGTTTGCGGGACCTATAGGAGCTGTCAGAATGGGTTATTTGAACGAAAAACTTGTAGTTAATCCGACATATAAAGAATGTGAAGAAGGAAAAATGAGTTTAATCGTAGCGGGTACTATTGATGCCATTACAATGGTTGAGGCTGAAATGAAAGAAGTAACAGAAGAAATTATTTTGGAGGCTATGGAAATGGCGCATAAATACATAAAAGAAATTTGTGAATTTCAAATTAAGTTTGCAAAACAGTTTAATGTTAAGAAGATAGAAGCCGACATTTTAAAACCTTCCGATGAAGCGGTAAAAGCGGTGAACGCGGTAATATCCGAAGATGCGCTTGCAGTAACTGGAAAAACAAAGAAGGAAGTAAAAGAAAAAATTCATGAAATGGAAGCCAAAATCCTTGAAAAATATGCCAAGGAAATTGAAGATGAAGTTTTTTCCGAGGGGGAATTGAAAGAAGTTTTAAATAACATGCTTGAGAAAAAAATGCGCAAAAATATTCTTGAAAAAGAAGAGCGCCTTGACGGAAGAAAGTTGGATGAAATCCGTCCGATTACAATAATTCCGGATCCGCTTCCTCGTACTCATGGGTCTGCGATTTTTCAAAGAGGCGAAACGATGGCTTTGACGATTACAACGCTCGGAGGTCCGGGCGATGCGCAAATTATAGATACAATGGTTGAAGATATTACAAAAAGATATTTCCATCATTATCATTTTCCTCCGTTTGCTACCGGCGATATTAAAATGCTTCGCGGACCGGGACGTCGCGAAATAGGGCATGGCGATTTGGCGGAAAGAGCGCTTGTTCCTATGCTTCCAACAAAAGAGGAATTTCCTTATACAATGTGGCTCGTTTCAGAAATTATAAGATGCAACGGTTCAAGCTCAATGGCTTCTGTATGCGGCTCAACACTTTCATTGATGTGCGCGGGTGTTCCCATCAAAAAACCGGTTGCGGGAATTGCCATGGGACTGGTTACCGACACGGAAAGCAAATCTTACAAAATTCTTACAGACATACAGGGGATGGAGGATTTCGCGGGCGATATGGATTTTAAAGTTGCAGGAACCGTAGATGGAATAACTGCTCTTCAAATGGATATCAAAATAAAAGGTCTTTCGATTAAAGTAATGAAAGAAGCGATGGAGAAAGCAAAACAAGCCAGATTGGCAATACTTGAAAAAATGATTGAAGTTGTGCCTGAACCGCGCAAACATCTTTCAAAATATGCACCTCTCATAATGAGTTTGCAGATAGATCCGGAAATGATACGCATAGTTATTGGAAAAGGCGGAGAAACAATTCAGGGGATTACAAAAGAATGCGAAGTTGAGATGGATATAAGCGACGAAGGATTGGTTACAATTACCGCTCCCGATCAGGAAAAGGGGAATAAAGCTTTGGAATGGGTAAAAAGAATAACTTATGTGCCGGAAGTTGGAGAAACTTTTGAAGGAAAAGTTACGCGTATCCTTGAATTTGGCGCATTTGTCGAATTCTTGCCGGGGAAAGAAGGATTGGTTCACATTTCAGAACTTTCAAAAGAAAGAGTTGGGAGAGTTGAAGATGTTGTGAAGATTGGCGACACGATAAAAGTTAAACTTATGAAGATTGACGAACAGGGGAGATATAATTTGTCGCATAAAGCTGTGATGTCGGCTTCTCCGAAACCGCCAACTGCAGGTCATAACGCCGCAAGTCCTGGAGATAAAGGATCAGGTACTTTAAGAAAAGTTTAGGAGCACTCAGCCGAAAGCGGGCTAATAACAAAAATTTCGCGGGTATCGTATAGTGGCTATTATGCGACCTTGCCAAGGTCGAGATACGGGTTCGATTCCCGTTACCCGCTCCATAGAAATTTTGCGAAGCAAAATTTCCTCCCAGACACTTCGTTCCATGCAGAAGGGCTAAAATAATCAAGACAACGTTTTCTGATAGCAGTTTTCGCAAAGGATTTGTTCTGTAGCGTCAGGCGGATACGTTGTTTCAAACCCAACACCGCACATAGAACATTTGCCGGCAAAAAGCCGGCGCTTATTTCTGTGAAAAAGCCTGTCTTTATAGCGGCATCCGGGGCATTTGCGCGGGATTGGAACTTTAATTTTTCTGTAAAAAACAAATTCAGGGGCAATGATTTTATAATTCTTGCCGCAGCCGCATTCCAAAACTTCGTCCGTAATATTTTCAGGCGCTTCCGAAATGCCATCTTTTATATCCAAAGATCTCAATGTCCCTTTGTTAAATGTCCCCGACAAATTTTCTTCAAATCTCCCATCCAATACTAAAATTTCTTCTTTTGAACGCGGATAAAAATCATTTGCAATTGTTTCATTATAAGCCCATGGCGCGTATTTAAGAGGGAAATATTCACCTAATTCTCCTGTTTTAACCATGTGAGCTTTTATTTTTGCTAACAAGAACTCGTACTCTTCTTTTGTATATTGTTTATTCAAAATACAATATTCATTTCTGTGCAGTGAAACACAACCGAAGCAATGCTTGGCATTGCGCGCGCAAAACGAATACCATACGTCGTTTGATCCGGGCCAAACCAAACATGAAAATTTTACATCATAACTTTCCGCAATCCCAGCAGCATGATAAATAAGTTCGCTCGTGCCGGCGCCGTAAACGCTTCCGCAATTGCGCGCCTTATAGCCGAAAATCATATTATCGCAATCTTCACATTCCATAATATCAAAGCAATTGCTGCAATTTTTTGAATTAACGATGTAGTCACCCGTACAATTTTGAGAATTGATATTATGCGAAAAACGATGCGGTCGGGAAAATAAAAATTTATTAAAATCTTCCTTGAATTTTTGTGTTCCAGTGAAAGTATCAAGCGCAAAATCTTCCGCCATGCTTTCATATTCCTCTTTCTTATACTGTTTGTTGGATATGCAGTATTGTTTATTTTTTAAATTCACACAGCCGATGCAATTTGAACACCCGATTAAATTGGCGCAAAACCGGCAAAAATTGCAATTTTTTAAATTCTGGCAATTCAAGCACATATAACAATCAACAAGATCAACGCTTTGGTAAATAAGTTCGCTTTTATTTACAAAAGAAATATCGCAGGAGCTTTTGCAGTAATTTGAATTATCAACATAAAAAGAATCTTCATTGTAATCGCTTGCGCCCAGCATATATGAATTTTTATTGCCCACGGAATAATTTGCGTAGTCGGAATTTTCCGAAGAAGCAATAAACAAATTGCCTATCGGCGTATCCATCATCAATTCCCAAAACTGGTCAAAAAAAGGTCTGTTAAAATCGAATTCTTTGCCGTGTTTAAGCGGATCAAACTTATCGCTCCACCAGCATTTTGAACACCAAATTTTGAAAGGAGAATTTTGAGAAAAACACGAAACCATGCGGCTTCCGCAATTTTTGCATGTGTCATTGTAAAAAGTTCGTTCATTGCGAAAATTCATAATTTGGATTCTTCTGCAATCTGAGCAATGGCTTGGGTGCGGAATTTTTAATCTTTCACTGTGCTCCATATCGCCCTGCGAAATTTCAAATTCTTTGCCGCATTTTTTACATGTTTTCATGCCGCCATATTACAACTTGCTTATTAGAACTCAACAGCTAAAAACCAAAAAACATTATTAATTAATATTTTTATAGATTTGGATAATTCCCTCCAAAATGGGAAATTACACTATGGTTTTATAGATAAAATTTCTGTAAAACTCGGCAAGAGGCGCGGATTCGATAAAAGTTGAAGCTATCCTTCCATGGCTGTTAAAATTCCATAAAGAAACATAATTATTACCATCGAAGACATTTACCCATACAGGCTTTTGGTAAAATTCTGCCTTTTTCGAAACGCGCTCTTCCTTTTTGTCTATTTCATGGTTGAAATCTATTATTTCGCGGGTGGCAGGACCATCTTTCGTAATTGCAACAAAAGCTTTTCCGCCATTTTTAATGCGATTATTTATAAACTTTTGTTCGGTCGGAATAATATTTCTAACGTTGTTAAAATCTTCCCAGCTTCCAAAAACAAACACACTGTTCCATTTCATTTCAGATAGATCAATATAACGTTCAATTGTTTCTTCCTCATCCAGAATTTCCATTCCGGAAATTTGCGAATTATGGTGGAGCAGTTTGCGCGATTCTACCGTTTTAAGCATTTCTATAAGCCTGCGATTTTTTCTCTGTTCATTTTCGAGAATTTTTATAAGACCATGAAGAGAATTTGCATGGAGTTCGGTTTCCCATTTATTGCTTTTTGAATTTACCATTTCAAGAGATGAAAGTTTTTCGAAAGCGCGGTAAATTGTAGATTTGCTGATTTTTAATTTTCTGCACGCATCCGCCACATTGCATCCGGGATTTCCAAGTATATATAAATAAAGCTGAATCTCCGCTTCTGAGAGATTTGCCCGCTGCAAGAACGATTGTATGCGACTTAAAGAGAACATATTATTAGGCTAACAGAAATATCAAATTAGTCAAATCACGAGCAGTGCTACTTTTTTCAAGAGGCACTTAATTGACACAACTGCCTTTTCTCTGTAGCTTAATCGTCTAAGACTATAAATAAACAATTAGATGATTCATCAAACAGAACCGAAATTCGCAGACATGAAAATTATTCCACGGATTCTGCAAAAACTCGAAGTTTTAAAATTCGTAATTCCAACTCCTATTCAACAAAAAACAATTCCGCTCGGACTTGAAGGGAATGATTTGATAGGTATCGCGCAAACGGGTACGGGAAAAACTTTGGCATTTGCAATCCCGATTATTCAAAAAATACTTACAGAGAAAAAGCTCGCATTGATTGTCCTTCCGACTCGCGAACTCGCTTTGCAGGTTGATGGAGTTTTTCAGCAAGTAGGGAAATCTTTTGGAATAAATACGGCGGTTTTGATTGGAGGAACGGCATTTGGTCCTCAAATAGCCATGATCAAAAGACATCCGCAGGTTGTGATAGGAACACCGGGCAGAATTATAGATCATCTTGAGAGGGGAACTATCAAATTGCACGCATGCAAAATACTTGTTTTGGATGAGGCGGACAGAATGTTGGATATGGGTTTTGCTCCTCAAATAAAGCAAATTTTAAAAAGAATGGAATCTCCACAGGAACGCCAGACTTTGTTATTTTCCGCAACGATGCCGGATGATATTGCGGACATGGCAACAAAATATATGAAAACTCCGGTGCGTGTGGAAGTGGCTCGCTCGGGAACGGTTGCAGACCAAATTGAACAAGAAATATTTTTTGTACAGAAAGGTCAAAAACTCAAATTGCTTGAGAAACTTCTTCAGGAACACAAAGGCTCGGTATTGATTTTTACCAGAACAAAATATGGCGCCCGAAAAATATGCAAAGAATTGATGATGAAGGGGCATGAATCCGCAGAAATTCATTCAAACAGGTCTCTTTCTCAAAGAAGACAAGCTTTGGATGGATTTAAAGCGGGAAAATATCGCGTACTTGTCGCCACCGACATCGCATCAAGAGGAATTGATGTGACCGGAATTCAATTGATTGTGAACTTTGATCTGCCGGAAAATGCGGAAGATTATGTCCACAGAATAGGGCGTACAGGGAGAGCCGGTCAAAAAGGCCGCGCAATTTCAATTGCTACAGCTGATCAGCAAGGTAAAATCTACAGCATTGAAATGCTTACTAAAACCAAATTGAAAGTGCTTGGAGATCAAAAAGACAGACCGACATCTTCACACAAAATGACACACCATTCCGAGCAAAGACATTTTTATCAAAGAAGACACTTCCCAAGAAGAGGAAGAAGATAAAAGTCGGAAATAACAGGCTTTGAGCTATTCGCTCTGTCTCAGTGCATCCAGAAAAGTCTTAAAAGTTCCACCTATAAAGAGATCGCCTTTTATCCCAAAAACATTTCCCTATTGACTTCAGGGCAGATTTATTATATAATACCCTTGCAAAATAAAAACAAAGATCATTTACATTACAGGATTGCATAATTTCTCCAGAGAGAGCTGTACTCACTTGGCTACAGAGCTTTGATGGTTTCACGACTGTTAAAAGCACTGTAATCTCGAGAGTACAGCTCCCTCTGGGGAAGTATCTACTTAAGCTTCGGCTTAAGGAACATTCTCTCAGCAGTTATCTAACCGCAAGGTTTTGTAACTGAAAGCAGTTTCATTGGTAAGTATGGGTTGTGCCTTCTTACATCAAGGAATTGCTATGAGTATTCCTACTTTAAAGCCCCAAAAAGGCAACTAAAGCAGAATATTTATGATCCACGATTCATTGAAATCGGAGATGTCACGATATTTTCTACAGGAGTAGCACTATAAAAGACCTTATCCGATTAATAACTGGATAAGGTCTTTCTTAATAGTAATTATCGGCATTTATTAAGCGACCTTAACGTCTTTCTCTAACTTTCCTTGCTCCAACTTGATGTATACCGCTACCTGTATCAAAATTATCCCGGTTGAGAGGGATTTGGTTATGCCCTAGCTTTCTTAGGGTGGCAGCATCTAATTCCAACCCCCCTGATTTTTTCCCAACTTTCCCCCCTTTCCCAACTTTTTCCACATCCCCCCTAACACCCGCTTGAGTTTTCTCCACAACAAGTTCTCCATGAAATTTTTTCTCTTCAAACTGTCCTTCAAAACTCGCCTTTAATCTTTCATAAAGTACAGTTAAGCCCTCGCCTGCGGAAGCGGAATCTTTATTACATAAAGAAGCATAAATAGCATTAAGCTCATTTAATCCTGAAGACGCTAAATCTTCCTTGGCATGAAATCCAAAATCCAAAGCTTTTTTACCGTCTCTTGTCTCAGATAAATATAATTCTCTTAAAGTATCGCCCACGCTATCAATAACAAATCGTCTTTTTGCTTTCAATTCGGCTTGTTGATCCGGTGTTTGGCATGGTCCTATAATACCGGAAATAGGAGGGACAAAGATATCTTCTATTAAACGGGCATTATCAATCAGCTTAATAACAGATTTACCAAGCATGCTGGGATTTCTTAAATTCTCATGACCGGATGGTTGACTTGATAGTTGCATAGAAATGATTTTTATTACTTTATCAATACATATAATACAACATTTTAGAAGAAGAGTCAATGTCCTTTTCAGATGTAGGGCTTAGCTGGTGTATTTACAAAACAAGAACTAATGCTAAAATAACCGCTAAAACAATTTTTTATTTTTGATGTCCAAAGAACTTTTACATGAAGTCGGGGAAGCCTTGAAAGAATTCGCACAGCCGGAAGATTTAAAGCCAAGAGAAAACAAACCTGTATATGGTTTCGACGAAGGAGGATTATCCCGCTTTAATTTTCGCCGCGGCAATTTTAAGCCGGGACATAATAGGGTATCATTAGCACTCGCAGCATACGAAGATGGTGATCCGCAATATCTTATAGAAATTGATCGAGAACTGAAAAAACAGGGAATAACTCTGGAATTAGATAAAAAAGAAATAGGCGATACGGATAAAATTCTTATCATGGGTATAATTTTAGTTTGTAGAGGAAATGCGCTGGAATTGTGCGGATTAAAATAGACTTTTACATAGACCCCTATAATCGGTTAGGATATTCTCATGAAAATAGCGGTTTTAGTTTCCGGCGGAGTGGATAGTTCGGTTGCTCTTCGTTTACTTAAAGATCAGGGGCATGATGTTACAGCTTTTTATCTGAAAATTTGGCTTGAAGATGAACTGGCTTTTCTTTCTTCCTGTCCATGGGAGGAAGATTTAAAATATGTGCGCCAAATTTGCGGGGAAATTAATGTGCCGCTCGAAATAATTCCTATGCAGAAAGAATATTTCAATACGGTTGTTAAATATACTTTAAAAGAAGCAAAAGCAGGTAGAACTCCAAATCCGGACGTTATGTGCAATAACAATATTAAATTCGGCTTATTCTTTAAGAAAATTGATAAGTTTTTTGATAAAATAGCAACCGGCCACTATGCGCAAATTTTCAAGAAAAATGGAATTTATTTTCTTAAGCAATCACCGGATCCGATAAAAGACCAGACATATTTTTTGTCCAATCTTAAACAAAATCAGCTTAAGCGATTGATGTTTCCGATTGGTCATCTTATGAAAACGGAAGTGCGGAATTTGGCGAAAAAATACAACCTTCCAAATAAAGACCGAAAAGACAGCCAAGGAATTTGTTTTTTGGGAAAATTTAGATATGACGAATTTTTAAAATCATATTTTGGCGGAAAAAAAGGAAGAATAATCGAATTTGAAACGGGCAAATTACTGGGTGAACATGAAGGATATTTTTATTATACAATCGGTCAGCGCAAAGGAATAAAATTATCGGGAGGTCCGTGGTATGTTGTTAAAAAAGACATAAGAAAAAATATAATTTACATCTCGAAAAACTATCACGCAAAAGACAAAAAACGAGACACTTTTGAAGTGAAAAACTTTAATTGGTTTGCAGGAAAACCTTCGGTTAAAAAAAATCTTAAAGTCAAATTGCGCCACGGCGAAAAATTTTACAAATGCAAACTGAAATTCTTGTCTTCAAACAGGGGGCAAATTAAATTAAACAACAGCGATCAGGGAATTGCCAAAGGTCAGTTCGCGGCTTTTTATAATGGAAAAATTTGCTTGGGGTCCGCGGTCATAGATTAGAAAACTACCCCGTCATATACTCCTTTATCAGCCTTGCAGCTTTCTGAAGATTTGAAAAAGTTAAATTTGGAATGGAGCCGCGCGCAAAAGTTCTGTAATCTCTCTTTTTACGGTCACTTTCGGAAAAGAACAAATTTGAAGGGATAAGAACCACTCCTTTTTTTGCCAGCCCGTAAAATAATTCTTCAGGCTCAATATCTTTCTTCGTATTTCCGGGAATTTCCGTCAAATCAAAACATGCGTAATACAAATTTTTATTATACTGCATTCCGAGAATTTCATAAAAATTTTCCATATTCACGCGAACTCTTCTTAAATATTCATTTCTGTCATCTCCTCCAAAAATCACATGTGAAACACCCAAATATTGAGATGGACCGGTGACAAAAGTTACATGCTGAAATTCCCCGCGGATTCTTCCGGGGGCTTTTGCGAAAATCAGCAGCTGCATGAGGTCAACGGCAATATCCAAATGCCCTTTTAAAATATTTTCCGAAATATATTTTTGAGCCTCCTTTGCAATAATAAACTCCCCAAAACGAAGTCCGGTGCTTCTTTCAATTTTGCTTCTTCCTCCTATCATAATCGTGCGCTCCCTTGCGAAATGCATGATTGTTTTTTTTCGGGATAAAAAGAAATCGCTGTAAACTTCATCGGAAACAATTAACGCATTCCTTTGCTTTGCAAATTCAGCAATTTTCTTTAAAAACTCTTCATTGCACGTAAAACCGGTTGGATTATTCGGATCAATTAAACAAATCAGCTTCACGTTTTCAGGAGCTTCGGACAACAACTTATCTAAATCTCCAATAACAAGACCTGTTTGCGGATCCATCGGAATTGAAAAAATATTAAGCTCGAGATTCTCCATTATGGTGTTGTAAGGCGAATACACAGGGGAAGAAATAAGCACAGTATCATCGGGTTTTAAGAAACTGTTTTTTCCATCACAAAGAGCTTTAAACATTGTGCCGATTCCGTGCGAAACACCTTGCACAAAAATTAAATCCCTATAATCAATGCCAAGGTTTAATCTTTCATTATAATGATTGGCAATCACAAGCCGCGCCAACGTTTCACCCTGAGGATCGAGATAAGAACCTCCGGAACATGCGGCATATTTAAACATTTCAAAAACAATTTTTCTCTTGTCCCAGTTT
>MFXA01000004.1:0-2526 GCA_001787455.1 Candidatus Peregrinibacteria bacterium RIFCSPLOWO2_01_FULL_39_12
CATTCAGAACAAAATAATCTTTGGCATTGCCTGCCAAATCTTCACCGACATTCATCCATCCGCTTACATATTCTTCCGTTAAAACAGGTCCACCGGCAGGAATAAAGCCAAGCACGGGAATTTTCGAACTTTTGCCGCTTAACTTTTGCTTTATGCTTTCAAGAAGTTTAATTCCTCTTGGAGTATCATCTTTTTTAATCAAACCTTTCTCCTCCAAAGCTTTTAAATGCTTTAAGATGCTGTTATCGGAACTTACATCAAAATGTTCACGCATTTCACGCAAGGTGGGGGATTTCCCATGAGCAAGCTGGTATTCTTCAATAAATTTAAACACAGCTTCCTGTTTTTCTGTTAAAGTTTCGGACATATTTTTGGGGTTAAAAGTAAGTGAACGCTCACCATGGTAGGTGAGTATTCGCTCACCGTCAATGGCAAATTAAAATAAAAACTCCAATTAGTCCATCGTTTTTGCATGACCAATCTGTAGATTTTAGAATTTTTTTAAGAAAATTTTAACTTTGTATGCCACAATGCTTGTAAATTTATTAAATTAATAGTAATATTAGTTATATTAACTAATTTAATTAATTTTACTATTTATGATTTACACTTTATCTATGTTCAACACAGGTCAGATTACTCTGCCTAAATCCTGGCGGACAAAATATAAAACCAATAAGTTTGTTGCCGAAGAAATTAAAGATGGATTACTTATAAAGCCTTTAGTTAAGGACGAAACAGTATATTATGAAGATAAAAATGGCTTTGGTATTTATTGTGAAAGCGGATTGGACATGGAGAAATTCAAGCAGGCCATAAAGAAAATGGATGGATAAAATTCAAAAAATATTAGACAAATTAACAAAGAAGAAAAGAAAGCAAATCATGGAGATTTGGCAGAAAATAACAGATAATGATGTTGCTAACTTAAAGCCCAAAAAGCTCACGGGCTTCAATAATTATTATCGGGTTCGTATAGGAAAAATCAGATTGGTATTCAAAACAGAAAACAATAAAAACATCTTAATAAATATCGATTATAGAAAAGATGTTTATAAAAATTTATAATCTTTAGCATCAGCAAATTCATCGCACTATACTCACTCATACCTCCACCTCAAAGATATCCGCAGGCTTATAATTGAATATAAGGGCTATTGGAGCCAATAAAACAAGCCCTCGATGCCGGTTGTAATATCTAACCATTTCATTGTATTTTTTTGTTTTTGCTTCAACATCCTTCTCTAAATCGTCTATCTCTTTTTTTAATTCCAGAAAATTTGTGTCCTTTCCAAGCTCGGTATTCGATTTGCCGCATTCGATAATTTGATTGATAATAGCGCTTAATTCATGTTCATATTCGATTTTTTTAAGCCCGATTGTTTTTTCCCTTGCCGCATGAGTTCTATCAATAATCAATTTTTCTATAAGATTTTCTTTCGTCTTATCAAACATCCTTAATGTTTCAGCCAAATTTGGAAGCAGATCGTGTCTTTTCCTTAAATCTTCATCAATCAAATCAAACTGCGCTCGCACTTCATCTCTTAAATATTTCAGATGCCGCACGCCGACAATAATCCACAAAAGCAGTATTAAAACAACGGCGCTGACAATAATTAAAATGTTAACAAGCTCCATAGCTTACAAAATTAAAGCATCTTTTATAATCATAGCACAATTTTTCCACGAATATTTTTCTGAAAGATTTTTGAGCTTTTTTGTAAGATGTTCCCCTTTCCTTGCACCCAGCATTTTCTCAATCGCAGAAACAATTCCACCACTCGAAAGATCAACAAAAATCGCCGCATCCCCGGCAATTTCCCTATGTACGGGAATATCCGAAAGAATAATCGGACTTCCGCAATTTGCCGCTTCTATAACAGGAATATTAAATCCTTCCTGCGAAGATAAATTTATAAAAACGGCACAGCTTGAATATAAAGCCGCCAAATTTTCCTCGGATAAAAATCCTGTTTTTACGATAAAATTTTCATCAACGATATCATATAATTTGCCGCCAAAAAGACAATCCCCCGCCAGCACAAGCGGAATATCTTTATGTTTCTTAAAAAATTCTCCATAAGCTTTAACCAAAAGAGGAACATTTTTCCTTTTGTCATAACCTCCGACATACAACGCAAACTTGCCGCGCTTCAACCCGAATCTCAACAAAACTTTGCGCAAAACATCCTCGCTCACAGGCTTTTTATAAACATCCGCAGCATCATTATACGCAACAATAATCTTCTCACGATCAACCCCGCACACCCTGGCAATCTCTTCTTTCGAACTTTCAGAAACGGTAAAAATTTTATCAGCCATTTTAACCGCTTTCTTTGTTTGCGAATGATACAGTTTGGATAAAAGCCCTTTCCTGTAATCTTTATTCATCCATGGAATACAATCATGAACGGTTACAAAAGTTTTCATATTATCTTTATACCAATCTTTTGACCACGGATTGCACGGATAGGTGAAAAAAGCCGCATCCATCCCTTGAGCAATAAAAAAATCAGGCACAGTTAT
>MFXA01000004.1:2543-2713 GCA_001787455.1 Candidatus Peregrinibacteria bacterium RIFCSPLOWO2_01_FULL_39_12
TATTTGCTCCCACCAGGTTTTTTTCATGCCGGATGTCCCGACACTTTTTTCCTTAACAACCTTAACACAAACATTTTTGGGAAAATGCACGTCAACTTTTTCCGGAACAACTAAAATATATTCATTTTCCTTATCAATTTCCCCAAGTTCAGTAAACAAATTTTTAGTGT
>MFXA01000004.1:2720-4580 GCA_001787455.1 Candidatus Peregrinibacteria bacterium RIFCSPLOWO2_01_FULL_39_12
GATTCCCGTAAAAGGTTTTGTAAGCAATCTTGCATTAACTCCGATTTTCATTTTCCTTTATTAAGAATTAAATTTGCAATTGCGCCCGCGCCGTTTTTTCCCACCACGCCAAGCTTAACATGTTCCTTAAAAGCTTTCTCGATTGCATTTATAAAATCTTCCCGGCTTACATCTTCAAATAAAACATTCCATCCAAATTTTCGTGAGAACAATTTGGCATTTTCTATCTGATCCCCGCGGCTTACATTTGTGCCAAGCGGAATAATAAGCGCTTTTTTCTTCAGGTACGCAATTTCAGCTAGGGAATTTGCTCCGCCACGCGAAACAACAAGATCGGCAATCGCATAGACATGAGGCAGATATTCATCTAAAAATTCATATTGGATATACCCCGTTTTATGCAGGCCGATATCCAAATTTCCCCTTCCGCGGATATGCACAATTTGGAACCGCTTTAATAATTCATCAAGGCTTTTTCCTACCAGATTGTTGACTTGTAAAGCTCCCTGACTTCCGCCCATTACCAAAATAACCGGACGGAATTTATTTAATCCCGTCAATTTATATCCGATTTGCTTGTCTCCATCCTTCAGAAAACTTCTGATTGGATTTCCGGTAACAATAATCTTTCTTGCGCTCGCGCCAATATACTTTTTTGATTCTTCGAGCCCCAAACAAATTTTATTCGCAAACTTGAAACAAATTCTATTTGCCAATCCGGGAATTGCATCCGATTCATGTAAAATAATTGGAATTTTGAGCAACTTTGCTGCAACAACAACAGGTACGCTTACAAAACCTCCTTTGGAAAAAACAACATCAGCCTGGAATTTTTTTAAGATGGAATACGCCTGAATAATCCCGATCGGAATCTTAAACGGATCAATAAAATTCTGGAAAGAAAAATATCTTCTAAATTTTCCACAATATATACCGTTATATTTAACTGAAACTTTTTCAATTAAATTTTGTTCGATACCGTTTATAGAGCCGATATAAAGAAGCTCAACATCTTTATGTTTTTTAAGCTCTTCTGTAACGGCCAAATTCGGGATGACGTGTCCGCCTGTCCCCCCACCTGTTAGAACTATGCGCATAATAATTTGTATTTTCCGATATATTTAAAAGTATTCCAATCCCTATTAAAGAAGCAAGCAAAGAAGATCCTCCATAGCTTACAAAAGGAAGCGTAATGCCGGTAACCGGAAGAAGCGCCGTATTTACGGCAATATTCACAAAAGCCTGAACGGTAATCCATGTTGTAATCCCCATTGCCAGATACATTTCGAACACGCTGGAAGCTTTGTTTGCCGCATTATAGCCTCTTAAAGCAATAAGAAAGTAAGCCAAAACCACAAATAAAATTCTTAAAAATCCAAGTTCTTCAGCGGAAGCGGCAAAAATAAAATCATCCGAGGCTTGAGGAAGCCAGTAAGATTTTTGAACACCCTGGGTTAATCCTTTCCCGAAAAATCCTCCGCTTCCCACAGCGACATTCGCTTGTTGGGATTGCCAGCAGTAATCTTCCAAACATTCCTCGTTTACACGCAAAAATCCCTGGAATCTTTCCCTTACATGGGGTACGACGGAAATAACAATTATCGCGGCAATAAGAGATAAAAGAAGCCCGAAAGCGAGGTGTTTAATGTTTGCTCCCGCAACAAAATAAATACCAAGCGCGATCAAACCTATAACCATTGTGGACCCGTAATCGTTTTGTAATATTATGGGTAAAATTACAAGACCGGATATTACACAAAACGGCAAAAATCCATCGTGAAAACTTTCCACGCTTTCACGTCTTCTTGCAAACCAGCTGGATAAATAAAGAATAATCCCCAATTTCGCGAATTCCGAAGG
>MFXA01000004.1:4589-4750 GCA_001787455.1 Candidatus Peregrinibacteria bacterium RIFCSPLOWO2_01_FULL_39_12
TGTATCAAAAACTTCAAGCCAGTTTGTCGCAATGGTTCCAAAACTTTTTCCTAAAACCAACACTGCAAATAGAGCCATAAGTGTAAGGGCAAAAATAATCGTAGATGATTTCTTCCAAAATTTAATTGGAAGCCGCCATGCAATTACAAAACCGATAAGCC
>MFXA01000005.1 GCA_001787455.1 Candidatus Peregrinibacteria bacterium RIFCSPLOWO2_01_FULL_39_12
TAATTTTATCCATACGGATAGATATAGCAGGTATATTTAAAATTTTCTTAAAATTTTAAGGTGTTTTGCTAGCGCAAAACCTTTATTGGCTAGGACATTCGCTGTCGCTCATGTCTTGGCTAGGAAATTTTGCTTTGCAAAATTTCTGTTGATGGAAGACGTACTTTGTGCAATATTGGGAATCCCATAGGGCAATAGGGCAATTTTAATCCGCATTAAATAAAAAATATGGCTGATAAAGGAGTAAATGTTCCTCCTCACAGTGTGGAAGCCGAAAAGTCTACAATCGGTTCGCTTTTGGTTGATAAAGACGCCATTGTAAAAATTTC
Organism: Candidatus Peregrinibacteria bacterium RIFCSPLOWO2_01_FULL_39_12; assembly: GCA_001787455.1. Classification (GTDB taxonomy): domain Bacteria; phylum Patescibacteriota; class Gracilibacteria; order UBA1369; family LOWO2-01-FULL-3; genus 2-01-FULL-39-12. The sequence goes on from MFXA01000005.1 coordinate 330, forward strand.
CGATTTTTTAAAGCCCGAGGATTTTTATTATGATGCCCATAGAATGATTTACAGGGCTATTCTGGATTTATACGACAAGCGTATTCCAATCGATCTTGTGACTCTTTCGGGTATTTTGGAGGACAGGCAGGAAATTTCCATTATAGGAGGAGCTTCCTATCTTGCGCTTCTTGCCACCGAAGTTCCCACTTCCACCCATGTTTTTCAATATGCAACCATTGTTAAATCCAAAGCTATTTTACGCAAACTTGTTCTTGCCGGAGATACCATTAAAGGGCTGGGCTACGAGGAAGCTGAAGATATTGAAGTACTTTTGGATCAGGCGGAAAAAACTCTTTTCGGGGTTTCCCAAACGTTTATGGCTGACCGTTTTGTGCATATTAAGGATATTTTAAATAAAACTTATGAGAAAATTTCCGATTTGCATGATCCCGAAACAAAAGAAAAGTACCGCGGCATTCCGACAGGATTTAAGTCTTTGGATAATATTTTGTCGGGGCTTCAACCTTCCGATTTGGTTGTGCTTGCGGCGCGTCCTTCAATGGGGAAAACCGCTCTCGCCTTAAATATCGCACAAAATATAGCTAAAAAAGGAAAGGTTGTAGGGCTTATCTCTCTTGAAATGGCAAAAGAACAGCTTGTTGAAAGAATGTTTTGCAGTCTTCTTGCAGTTGATTCGTGGAAGATGAGGACGGGTCGTCTTACCGATGACGATTTCAGCAAAATCGGTCCTATCATGGATGAGCTTAACTCAATGAAAATTTATATAGATGATTCCATGGGCAACTCGATTGCCGAGCTTAAAGCAAAAGCTCGAAGGCTTAAAATGGAATGCGGTCTGGATCTTTTAGTTATTGATTATCTTCAATTGATGAGTTCCGGAACCGCAAGTTATTTCCAAACAAACAGAGTTCAGGAAATTTCCGAAATTTCCCGTGCTTTAAAATCTTTGGCGCGTGATTTATCCATTCCCATTTTGGCTTTATCTCAATTGTCGCGCGCGGTGGAACTTCGTCCAAGTAAAATTCCGCAATTGTCGGACTTGAGAGAAAGTGGCGCAATTGAGCAGGATGCAGACGTAGTGCTTATGCTCTACCGCGAAGATTATTATGAAGAAGATACCGAAAAAAAAGGTGTAACCGATGTGTATATCCGCAAACACCGAAACGGACCTATCGGACACGTTGAACTTGCTTTCAAAAAAGAGCAGATGAGATTTGTCGATATTGAAAAAAATAGAAAATTTGAAGAATATGCCGTGAATTAGTATAATGTCCTCATATTAATTTTTTATGGAAGATTCTGCACTTAATGAATTTGATATAAGGCTTAATAAAGCAACCGATTTGCGCAAAATGAAAATAAATCCTTACGCCAATCGTTTTGAGCGAACCCATACAAGCAAACAAGCTCTTTCCCAAGGGGAAAAATCCAAACTAAGGGAAGTTGCGGATATTGTTAAATCCCCCGAAAAAACCCCGATGAAGCTTTGCGGCAGGCTTATGACTTTGCGTGAACACGGGAAACTTACATTCGGTCATATCCAGGATTTTTACGGGAAAATACAGATTTGTTTTATGGAAGATTTCATCGGAAAAGAAAAATATAAATTGCTGAAAAAAATTGATATGGCTGATTTTATCGGCGTGACCGGCGAACTTTTCAAAACCCGCCATGGGGAAATCACTTTGCTCATTTATGAATTTACAATGTTGTCAAAAGCTCTCCGCGCATTGCCGGAAAAATGGCATGGAATCAAAGATCAGGAAACCAAATACAGACAGCGCTATTTGGATACCGTAATGAATCGCGAGTCGCTTGAAAGGTTTTTATTCAGAAGCGATTTAATAAAAATCCTGCGTGAATTTTATTGGGCTGAAGGTTTTATTGAAATTGAAACTCCTGTTTTGGAAAGTGTTTCTTCCGGAGCCGCCGCCAAACCGTTTATCACTCATCACAATGCATTGGATATAGATGTTTATTTAAGGATTGCCGCCGGTGAACTTTGGCAGAAAACAGCTCTTGTTGGTGGGTTTGAAAAAACTTTTGAAGTTGCGAGATGTTTTAGAAATGAAGGTATGGATCCCAGCCATTTGCAGGAATTTACAATGATCGAGCATTATGCGGCATATTGGGATTATGAAGATAATATGAACTTTACCGAAAGGATGTTTGAGTATTTTTTAAAAAAACTGCTTGGAACGACAAAAATAAAAGTTAAAGATCGTGATGGAAATGAAATTGATGTGGATTTTAAAACCCCTTGGCCAAGAAAAAAATTTGTCGAACTTATAAAACAGGACTGCGGGATTGATATCTTAAAACATGACAACGCCAAAGATTTACTGAAAGAAATCAAGAAGAAAAAGATTTTTATTGAGGGGGCAGGGGCTCTCGGATATGGGAATTTGGCCGACCATTTGTACAAACAGGTTTCGCGTCCGAAGCTTATACAGCCCACTTTCGTAATTCAGCATCCATTGAGCACAAAACCTCTTTCAAGAAAAAACGATGATGATCCCCGCCTTTGCGATACTTTCCAACTTCTTGTGAATACATGGGAAATTATAAATGCATATGGCGAGATTGTGGATCCGGTGGACCAGCGTGAGCGGTTTGAAGCCCAAGTTCGCGCAAAAGCTGCAGGTGATGAAGAAGCCATGATGATGAACGAAGAATATTTAACCGCAATGGAGCACGGTATGCCCTGTATATCGGGATGGGGAATGGGGATTGATCGTTTGGTAACTTTGTTAACGGGACAGGATAATTTAAAAGATTCCGTTTTATTTCCATTGATGAGGCCATTGTAGTATGGATAAAATTGCGGTTTTAGATTTTGGCGGACAGTACGCGCACTTAATTGCCAATAGAGTTAGGCGTTTAGGCGTATATAGTGAAATTTTAGAAGGCAGTATTGATGCAAAAAAATTATCCGATTACAAAGGGTTGATTTTATCGGGAGGACCCGCCAGCGTTACCGTGCCGGACAGCATTAAATGTGATCCGAATATTTTTAATTTGGGAATTCCAATTTTAGGAATTTGTTACGGACATCAGCTTGCAGGTTTTGTTTTAGGCGGAGAAATTGACAAAGGTGTCGTCCGCGAATACGGGAGTGCGAATGTGAAATTTACAGACCGAAAAAGTATTTTTGAAGGAGTTGAAGAGTATGAGCCAGTTTGGATGAGCCACTTTGATCAGGTTGTAAAAGCCCCTGAAGGGTTTGACGTTGTCGCTTCAACTGAAGATTGTCCAATTTCCGCCATGGTCGATTATAAAAGAAATATTTTTTGCGTGCAGTTCCATCCCGAAGTTACACATACTCCCTGCGGAAATACTATTTTGAGAAATTTCGTAAATTTAACCTGCGCAAAACATGAATGGGATATCTCATCTTATATTGATAATATTGTCGGTGAAATTAAGCAAAAAGCCGGTGATAGAAAAGTATTTTTGATGATAAGCGGCGGAGTTGATTCAACTGTCGCGTTCTTGCTTTTGGATAAAGCTCTCGGGCAGGATAAAGTTTACGGACTTTTTGTCGATACGGGATTTATGCGTCTCGATGAAAGGGAGGAAGTTGAAACATCTTTAAAGGAAGTCGGCGTGGCAAATTTGCATGTATACGACGGAAGCAAAGAATATTTTTCTGCGCTTAAAAGCGTTTACGATCCCGAGCAAAAAAGAAAAATTATGGGGAATTTGTTTTTAGATATACAGGAAAAAGTTTCCGGCAAATTAAATTTAAATCCGACCGAGTGGATACTTGGTCAAGGCACAATATATCCGGATACCATTGAAACCGCAGGAACAAAGCATGCGGATAAAATCAAAACTCATCACAATCAGGTGGATCGCATAAAACAACTTACAAAAGAAGGTAAAGTTATAGAGCCATTGAGCCAGTTATATAAAGATGAAGTAAGAAAAGTTGGAGAAAAACTGGGACTGCCGGCGGCTGCGGTATGGAGGCATCCTTTTCCGGGACCGGGACTTGCCGTGAGAGCTTTATGCACCGAGGAAGCGGATTATCCGCAAAACAATGCCGAATTGGAAGGGAGGCTTTCCGAGGTTACTTTAAACTATGGCTGTAAAATTAAAGTTTTGCCTATAAAAAGTGTTGGTGTGCAGGGGGATGAACGTACATATAAACATCCCGCTGTGATTTTCGGAAAACAAATTTCGTGGGACGATGCGAACAAATTATCAACTCAATTGACTAATCGTTTTCCCGAAATCAACAGGGTTCTTTTAGGGCTTATGCCTGCTAATTTTGACAAGTTGGATATCCAAAAAGCTTATCTAACTCCCGAGCGAATTTCCCTTCTTCAAAAAGCCGATAAAATTGTTATGGATTATATTAAAGAAGCGGGTATCGATAAAGATATATGGCAATTCCCTACCGTTCTTATTCCTGTTTGCGTAAATGGCGTTGAGAGCGAATCTTTGGTTTTGCGCCCCGTATGTAGCCAGGAAGCAATGACCGCAAATTTCTACCAAATGGATTTTGATAAACTTGGCGAGCTTGTGAAAAGGTTGTCCGCGCTTAAGGAAATAGGCGCTATTTTCTACGACATTACGAACAAACCTCCGGGAACTATTGAGTGGGAATAGGAGACATAACGACTTGCCATGAGGCTTAAAATGAGATAGTCTGCGTTCTCTTTATTTCTCATACAGCCATTTATGTCCGAAAGAAGGATTGAAAAATTTGATACAACAAATTTTATTGATGAAGGGGAATTATCTCCGAAAAGAGCCGCTGAAATAGTGGAAAAATTAGAAAAACACGAATGTCCGTTCAGGTTTAAGGATAAGGTTTTATATATGAGATATTGTGTTCTCCGTGCGATAACTGCATGCCGTATTAACGGACGCCCTTTTATACCTGCAAGTATTCCTCAACACAATAATTATTGGGAGCAGAAAATTCCGCTTGCTCGTCTTGATTTTGACAATTCCACAATCCCCTCAGTGCCTGTCTCTTTAAGCGTTGGTCGTTCCAATGAAATCATAAGTGCATTTGAAATTATTGATCCCGATGACTCTAAAAATACTATTAAAACTTTGCCTTTCAGAGCTGGCGATACCGATATCGCTATCCTTGATTTACTCAGACAGGCTTACATTGCAAGGCTTCAGTCAGAAGGAAAAGCTCCCTTTCTTACTGATGATGAAGAAGCTGAACTATATGAAAAATGGAATAAATTGTGTGGAAATATGTCAGGTTCCAAGGATTTAATAAAAAATCCCGTTAGCCCGTTGGCAATAATGCAAATTAGTCCCGGCATTGAGCTTATGGCTGTTTCAAATGATAGTCCGGACAGCCTGAGAAATGCTAATGTTCAATTATGTTTCGCTTCGACAACCCCTCCTCTTGTTATCCGCGGCAATGAAATTCTGAGGCATTTATTTTTCCAAATGGAAACTCACAAAACGATTCTTAAGTTCCATGCGGTTTTGCGAAATCGTATAAAAGAATATATTGATCGTATGAGTTCCACTTCTTCGTTGCAGAGTTTGGAACGAGATCCTTCCGGAGATGAGGATAGAGCTTCAATTTGTTTAACCGAATTTGTAATTGACGGAGAGGACACATGGCGCATATCGTACAGACTTCTTGACGATGATTCGGTTGTTAAGCAATATTTACATCAATCAACCGGAGATGTATTTTGTGTGGTCTTAAAACCTGACGGTACGCTTGAACTGCCAAAATTAAGAGAAGGAGAAGAAATAGTAGTGATGGGGTCAAATTCTGAAGAGGGCGAAGATGACGATGGTGTAAATTTTTGTGGTGGTGCCGATGCTGACTGTGACACTGATGAACACTCTTTGGATTCCGCTCCCCCTAATCCGGACAAGGATGTTATAAATTAACCCTTCAACTCAACTTTTTGCGGGAGAGGTATCTTCATCCCAAAGTGTTTTTCGGTGAAAATTTTAAATTTTTCCGGATTGTCGGTTGTAAAAAATTTTCGCTTCCTGTTTTTTGAAAGTTTTTGTTCAATTTCACTGTGGCGCGACAAATAATTTTCAAGGCTTTTTGCTGTAATTTCGCCGGAAGGGACAACGGTGATTTTTTTACCCATTATCCGTTTAATATCCTTTATCATTAGCGGATAATGCGTACATCCGAGAATAAGAGTATCAATATTCGTGCTTTTAATCGGCTTTAAATACTTTTTCAAGATGGAAATTGCTTCCGGTTTTTTGTGCCAGTCTTCTTCAATCAAAGGCACCAAAAGCGGACAGGCTTTTTGATGGACTTTAATGTTTGGATTTATTTTGTGTATTTCCGTTTCATAAACATTGGAGTTGATTGTCGCCGAAGTTCCTATCACCCCTACCCTATTCGATTTTGTTATTTTGGAAACTTCTTCGGCAACAGGGATAAGCACTCCTAAAATTTTTCTTTCTTTTTCGTTTTTTTCTTTTAAATATTTTTGCTGGACATGACACAAAGCCACGCTTGAAGCCGTGTTGCATGCAAAAATAATAAGTTTGGCTCCATGAGAAAAAAGATATTCAACCGCTTCTTCCGAAAAATGTTTTATGTTTTCCGGACTGTGAGCTCCGTATGGCGTACGTGCGCTGTCCCCAAGGTACAGGTAATCGTACTGAGGCAAAAGGTGGATAATTGGCTTAAAAACCGTCAGCCCGCCGTAGCCCGAATCAAAAATCGCAATCATGGCAGTACTTTATCTTTCTGGACATATTCTGGCAAGCTGGTTATATTTTACCCGATGGAAAGACGTTTTCTCATAATACTTTTATCGGTTGGCTTCGTTACAGGCCTTCTTTTAACCTGGCAGTTTAAAACAAATATTCCGATAGAAGGCGGATTTCCAAGTGATGAATTGACCGCCAAGACCGACCTTTTAAAGGGTTATTTGGATGAGCAGGCTTATCTTAAAAGCAGGATAGTTTCGCTTCGAAAAGAGATGGGAACAGCCCAGGACGCTATAAAAACTCAAAGTGAAAAATCCAATTTATCCATTTTGGAGGATTTAAAATCAAATATCGGTTTAACGGAAATTACAGGGAAAGGAATTGAAATTTTATTGGATGACAGTCCTACCGCAACAAGAGAAGGAATTGAAATGTCTGATGCAACCCTTATACAAGCTTCCGACTTACGCGATATTGTAAATATTTTAAATGCCGCCAATGCCGAAGCTATTTCAATAAATAACCAGCGAATATTGGCTAACTCCCCTATTTCATCCGTCGGGCTGACTATTTTAGTCAACAATTCGCATACTGCTCCGCCTTTTGTTATAAGCGCAGTCGGCGATAGTGAAATTATGCTTCAAAGACTTTTGAATAAAACTTTATTATCGGGCTTATATGAAAGAGTTAAAAATACCAAAGTTGTATTTGAACTTTATAAGAAAAATTCCCTCACCGTGCCAATGTATAACGGTGATCTTAAAGTTGATAACATAAACCTTGTAGAAGAATGATCAAATACATAAAAAAAATTCAAAAAAGAGATATTATAATACTTGCAATCGCTTTTGTTTTTGGTTTTTTTGTGGTTGTGCAAAGCAGATCGTTCAGAAATGCAAATGAGATATTTATAAGAGATATGCAAAGCAATATTTTTCAGGAAATAAAAATTCTTAAAGAAAAAAACGAAAATTTACGAAAAGAAACTGTTGATCTTGAAGGGACTTTGTCTCAGCTAAAAGACCAAAATCAGGCTTTGGGTGCCATTAAAGACCAAATTGATAAATATAAAAAGCTTGACGGCGGCGCACCTGTGTTTGGCTCCGGTATATCTGTGGAACTTACCGGCAGTATCACCACTCCATGGGCAACGGATTTTATAAACGAGCTGTTTAATTCAGGAGCGCAGACTGTGGCAATAAACGGCATAAGGATTACAAATAAAACCATAGGATTCGATACCCTGCCGAAAGGGCAGATCGTTCTTAACGGAAGCATTCTTTCCTCTCCGTATGTTTTTGACGCCATTGGCGACTCCTCTACCCTAACTAAGACGCTTGAGCTTCCCAATGGAATTTTAAGCCGTATAAAAAGCGCTTTTAAAGACCTTAAGGCTGAAATTACCCCGAAAGAGGTTATTCATATGGAGTAAATAAAAATAGAAGCCACAACGGTTGTAACGCAAGTATAACGAGAAGCAGAATTAAAAATATTCTCTTGTTGAACTGTGCGTATTTAAGCTTAAGTGAAAGTGTTTTTATGAAGGTTGTTGATTCTTCAATCTGGGTTTTCAGGGTTTCTTCTGTCTTCTTTTTTTCGTAGCTTTCCTTATGATATTCAAGCATCGGCACGCTGTTCCTGACTTGGCATTCCAATTGTCCCACCCTGTAATTTGCGATTTCCAGTCGTTCCTGCTTGATGTTTAGTTCTTCTTTCAGTTCGGTATATAATTTTTTGTAAATTTCGTTTCCCGGGTCTATTTTCCTTTTTTGAGTAGACAAAATACTGACCGGTTCCTGCTCGATTACTTCCGAAGTGTCTACATTGTCTACGTCGCTGTCTACTTTGTCCACCCCGCTGTCTATAGACATTTTAGATGTAGACATGTCTACTTTGTCTATAGTCACCCCTCTTAACTTTTCCCGCTTGAAATCCTCTATATCCTCTTTATTCAGCCATATTCTCCCACTAATAACCTGACTGGATAATTTTTTAGACTTAATATGCCTGTCCAGTGTCCTGATCGAGGCTTTTAGCAATCTACTAGCGGCTTCGCGGCTAAAATTATACTGCTTTTGGATGTTGTCTACTTGCATATTTCTTGTCTAGTAATGTCTATAGACAGTGTATGGACAGACTATAGACAATTCCGTCAAAGATTCTATATCGTTTGTCTACTCGTGTCTATACTTTCTGTGTTTACTTTCGTTATTTTAAACCCCATAATGATTTTCGTTCTTCGTTTATTTGATATTTAATTGATTTTTTTAGATATTCTTATGGTTTTTATATTAAAAATCAGATATAAGTTTATTGTTCTTATCTTTTCTGTTTTTCTTGCTTCTTTTTTGCCCTTTATAGAGGTTTTTGCCGCTACAAAGACTTATGAGTCGTTTATTTCCACGGATTTGTCTAAAATTGAATTTTCAGGGACTTTCCCGGGTGGACAATTCGGTTCAGCTATAGCTTCAGGAGACTTTAACGGGGATGGCATTGATGATCTTTTTGTCGGTTCTCCGTTTACATCCGTACATGAAATGCAATGGAACGGTTCTTTAAGCATTATTTTTGGCGGCGAGAGCGGTGATCGGAATGAATTGGTATATTATGGTGATAATTCCGGGGATCAACTTGGGACTGCCATAGCTTCCGGCGACTTTGATAATGACGGATTTTCCGACGTTGCTGTTTCCGCTTATTACGCCTCGGTTGATGACAAAAATTCTTCCGATAAAGAAAACCGTCCGGGTAAAGTGTATGTTATTTATGGAAATTCGGGTTTAAGTGATCAGTCGGCTTTGGATAGTCAGACGGGTAGTCAATTGCATAGTCAATTGAGTAGTCAAAATGACGATTCTATTTCAAATAAGTCCGCCCGTCAGTTTGCCGGAAAAAATTCCGGAGATAATTTTGGGTTGGCTTTAGAAGTTTCTGATATTAACAATGATGATATAGATGATCTGCTTGTCGGCGCACCGCAGGCTTTAACTTCCAACAGCGGGAATGCGGGAGCTGTTTATGCGTATTTCGGATCGGACGTAAGTTTATCTGCGGAAAAAAATATTACGTTTTATGGACATCATTTTGGAGAAAAATTCGGATCTTCCATAGCTTCCGGCGATTTTACCGGTGATGGAAAAACCGATTTGGTTATTTCCGCTTATTTGGCTCACTTTGACGAATTAAGCCAAGTCGGCAGAGTATACCTTTATTATGGGCTGAAAAAAAATCCTTCTGTAGTGAAGCTTGAAACCACATCATTGCGCGGAAAATCCGAAAAAGAATGGTTTGGATTTGATTTGGATATTAAGGATATAAACGGAGATAAAAAAGATGATATTGCCATATCTTCTTTGCCCTTGAACGGGGATAGAAAAGAAAATAAGATTTCAATATTTTATGGAAGAAAAAAATTCTCCGAGAATATTTCTCCCGATATAGTTATTTCCGAACCAATAAATCAATCTTTGATTGGAGCCGATGTACTGATGGCCAATCTGGAAGGGGATAATAAAGCTGACATTATTATAGGCGCTCCCGGGATAAGCAATATTAAAAGCTCTGATGCTGGCGATGTGTATATTATCTATGGCGGAAGTGAAGATTTTAAGCCTTATTACAGCATTGAATCGTTCAATATGGATTCTCTTATCAATGGCGAGGATTTTGACGACTGGTTTGGGTACGGGCTTGATACGCTGGATTTTAATGCGGATGGGTTTTTGGATCTTGCAATCGGTTCCAGATATTCCGATACAAAAAACGGTGTAAATAATGGCAAGGTTTTTATTTTGCTTGGGGATGGCAACCCTTTTGGCAGAATCAAGCAAATAGTAAGCAAGGCTGATAAAGAAATAACTCGCGGAAGGCTTGTAAGTGTAGTTTTAAAAAACTTGGACTTAAAGAATAAAAAAGCCGATTACATACAAGCATGTTACAACTTTAAAGAATTTTGCCTGTTTAATTTTATGGCAATGTCTTCTTATAACGATATTCAGCTTGATCCTTATTTAGTGCTTTACCCTGACGTACAACCTAACCATCAATATTTTGACGATATAAATACGGCAACTATTCTCGGCCTTGTTAACGGCAGTATGAATGATAAAGACAGCCCTTTTTATCCGGATAAGCCTGTCACAAGAATTCAGGCTTTAAAAATTGTTCTTGGAGCCGCTGATCTTGTCCCTTCAAAATACCAATTTGAACTCATAGCGATGCTCGGGTCTTATAAAAATTTGCTTAATCAATCCACTAATTTTACCGATATAGATACCAAAATTTCTTATATGTGGTGGTACCCAAGATATGTAAATTTTGCCTTGGAGCACGACATTATTGATGAATCGGATTACTTCAGACCCGATGAAAATATTACCGCATCCGAATTGAACGATCTTATAAGCAGGACTTTGAATTATTTAAATTCTCAATAAAATGAGAAAACTTACATTCGAGGAGATTAAAAAACTGAAACCTTCCATTGAGGAGGTGAAAAGAAAAAAAAGAAATCCTGTTTATGCGATGCTGGACAATGTAAGAAGTTTATATAATGTAGGATCCGTTTTTAGAACTTCGGATGCCGTTTTGTTGAATAAACTTTTTCTTTGCGGGATAACCGGATGTCCCATGAGAAAAGAAATTTCTAAAACAGCTTTGGGTGCGGAAGACATTGTTCCATGGGAACAAAATGACAGCTCGACATCTGTCATCAAAAAATTAAAAAAAGCAGGCGTGCAAATAGCGGCAGTTGAGTTAACCGATAAAAGTGTGCAAT
>MFXA01000006.1:0-578 GCA_001787455.1 Candidatus Peregrinibacteria bacterium RIFCSPLOWO2_01_FULL_39_12
GAAAATGATAGGAGATAAAAAAAATTAAACAGGCAGTGTAACTATATTTCTTCAACAGGTTCCGATCCTTCCCCTGCAGATCCTGATTTTTTTAAACCTTTTTTCTTCCCCTTGCCTTTCGTAAGAGGATCCGCACCTTTCTTAACATCTTTTTTTAGATTTTTTCCTTCGCTATCTTCATCTCCGGAAAAATCAAAAACTCCACCGTAGCCATCCAAACCAAGTTCATCACTTTCCTTTTTCTTTAAAAGTCCTTTTTTCTTGCCTGAACTTTTTTCAGATCCAAAACCGGATTCTTCGCCTTTACTTTTTTCACTTCCAAAAGCTTTTCCTTTACCCTTTCCGCTTCCAAAACTCGTCCCTTCACTTTTCCCTTTTCCACCCTCACTCCCAACATTCATATCTTTATTTTTTCCCTTGCCTTTACCATTACTTTTCCCTCCACCAACACTCGTACCTCCATTCTTCCCACCACTTTTCCCAGAAGTCATCCCCTCACTCTTCCCTTTTCCTCCTTCACTCCCAAAACTCATTCCTTTGCTCTTCCCTCCTTTAGATGAACCCATTTCTCCGGACTT
>MFXA01000006.1:613-4122 GCA_001787455.1 Candidatus Peregrinibacteria bacterium RIFCSPLOWO2_01_FULL_39_12
TACCAGTTCCACCAGACTGACTCATCCCTCCAGATTGACCAGTTCCTCCACCACCTCCATTCCCCGCAAACCCCTGTAAAAGCTCGGGAGAAACAAAATAAAAAGTCAGCACTGCACTAGAAAGAAGCGCAGCAGCAAGCCTTACGGCCGAAAAATTTTCTTTCATCTTTGTTTTTGTTAAAAATTTTACTCTTTAATTATACAATAATCACTCAAATCTGTCAACTCGCCACGCAACTCTTGCAAGAATAAATTAGCACTGTATAATACCAAGTGCTAAATAGCATAGAACAAAATGTCAGAAGACCGAAAAAGAAAAGTATTACAGGCAATTATTAAACACTTTATAGAAACGGCTGAACCGGTGGGTTCAAACACAATTCTTATAAGTTATAGATTTCATGTATCCCCCGCCACCATCCGAAACGACATGATGTCACTTGAAGATGAAGGATACATATACCAGCCGCACACATCAGCTGGAAGGGTTCCGACAGACAAAGGATACAGGCTTTTTGTGGATGAAATAGCGGATTACAAGAAAGCCCGCGTAGAAGCTATGAAAACATTGCAGGTAATACAAAAAGAATACAAAGCGGAAAAAGTAAGGGAAATTTTATACGATGCGGTTTCATTGCTTGCGCAAGCGACAAATTGCGCAAGTTTCGCAACGACACCAGACAATCCAAGAACATTTTTTCTCGGATTATCAAATGTTTTGCGCCAACCTGAATTTTCAAGCAACACAGTAAGAGCCTGCGAAGTAATCGAAGTTCTCGAAAAAAGCGACAATTTCTTAAAAACACTGAATTCACTGGAAATAACAGACAGCGTCCGCACATTTATCGGAGACGAAAATATCCTTCCGCAAATTCAGAGTTGCAGTATTATAGTAAGTAAATACAATAAGGATGGATTTGACGGATTTATAGGATTGCTTGGACCAAAAAGAATGGACTACGCATATAATATTGTTTTAATAGAAGAAATAAAAAAACTTCTTGAAAGATAATTCAGCGACAAATATGAACGACGATACACACGACAAAAAACATAGCCAGAAAAAAATTCCGATTGAAGATGCGAAAACAGCACCTCGACAGAAACCGCAACAACCGGAAAAAGAAAGCATAGAAAAAATGAAAGTGGAACTTGCGCAAATGAAAGAAATGGCTCAGCGCGCAATGGCGGATTTTTACAACTTTAAACGCAGATACGAAGAAGACAAAAAATCCTTCATGAAAACAGCGAATTTGGAATTGATACGAGCGCTTTTACCGGTTATCGACAACTTGAAACGTACAAAAGAACACATCCCCGAAGATGTGAAAAATTCGGCAAAAGAATGGGTGGAAGGATTTAACATGTCTATAGCGCAACTGGAAAAACTTCTCGAAGAGCAAGGATTGAAATCGATTGAAACAGTTGGCAAACCTTTCAATCCGGATATGCACGAAGCGATTACGGAATGCCCCGGAGAAAAAAACATAATTATGGAAGAACTGGAAAAGGGATATTCCATTGGAAACAGAATAATCAGACACGCGAAAGTTAAAGTCGGGGATGGAAAATCCCCTTGACCGCCGACGCTTAGCACTCTATAATCAGGAGTGCTAATTTATTAAACCAAAAATATATGTCAAAAATCATAGGGATAGATCTTGGGACTACAAATTCATGCGTTGCGGTAATGGAAGGCGGCGATGCCGTCGTCATCCCAAACGCTGAAGGCAATCGCACAACCCCATCGGTTGTAGCGATAAAAGACGGCGAACGCCGAGTCGGCATCGCCGCCAAAAACCAGTCTATAACAAATCCGGATAACACAATATATTCGGCGAAACGTTTCATCGGAAGACAATACGACGAATGTACTTCCGACGTAAAAAGAGTCGGCTACAAATGCGTAAAAGGCAGTGGCGGCGAAGCGGAAATAATTCTTGAGGGCAAACAAAAAAGACCGGCTGAAATATCCGCAATGGTTCTTCAAAAATTAAAAGCGGACGCGGAAGCCTATCTTGGACAGGAAGTAAAAGAAGCAGTAATCACAGTTCCAGCGTATTTCAACGATTCCCAGCGCCAAGCCACAAAAGACGCAGGAAAAATCGCAGGACTTGAAGTAAAAAGAATTATAAACGAACCGACGGCGGCAGCCCTCGCCTACGGCGTAGATAAAAAAGGCGGAGAAAAAAAAGTTGTGGTTTATGACCTCGGCGGAGGAACGTTCGATGTCTCAATTTTGGAACTTGGCGAAGGAGTTTTTCAGGTAAAATCCACGAACGGAAATACCCAGCTTGGCGGCGACGACTTCGACGAAAGAATAATGAATTGGATCGTCTCGGAATTCAAAAAAGAACAAGGCATTGATGTATCAAAAGATAAATTTGCAGTTCAGCGCATAAAAGAAGCCGCCGAAAAAGCAAAAATCGAACTTTCATCCCTCCATGAAACAACAGTCAGCCTCCCCTACTTAACGGTTGACGCAAACGGCCCAAAAAATTTCGAAACAAAACTTACGCGCTCAAAAATGGAAGATCTCGTGGAAGATTTGATTGGAATGACCGAAGAGCCATGCCGACAAGCCATGAAAGACGCGAAAATTTTCGAAAGCGATATAGATGAAGTAATTCTTGTAGGAGGACAAACGCGAACTCCCGCAGTACAGGCAAAAGTAAAAGAAATTTTTGGAAAAGAACCGAATCGGGGATCAAATCCGGATGAAGTCGTGGCGCTCGGTGCAGCAATTCAAGGAGGAATTCTACAAGGCGACAGCAATGTAAAAGACATTCTTCTTGTAGATGTAACCCCTCTTTCTTTAGGAATCGAAACTTTGGGAGGCATCAACACGGTTTTAATTGAAAGAAACAGCGCAGTGCCGACTTCAAAATCTCAAATTTTTTCAACGGCGGCAGACAGCCAAACTTCAGTGGAAGTACACGTTGTGCAAGGCGAACGCCCGATGGCAACCGACAACAAATCGTTGGGAAAATTCGCACTTGACGGAATTCCTCCGGCTCCTCGCGGCATCCCGCAGATCGAAGTAACTTTTGATATTGATTCAAACGGAATTTTAAACGTAAGCGCAACCGACAAAGCCACAAGTAAAAAACAACATATTACAATCACAGGATCCGGCAATATGAGCAAAGATGACATCGAAAAAATGAGACAGGAAGCCGAAAAATTCACCGAACAAGACAAAGAAAAGAAAGAAACAATCGAAATCCGCAACAAAGCCGAATCGCTAATATTCCAATCGGAAAAAACATTAAAAGATGCCGGCGACAAAGTAAGTGATGACATCAAAAAACCCGTACAGGAAAAAATTGATGCACTTAAAAAGATACTGGAAGACAAAAAAGCGTCTGCAGAAGACCTTTCAAAAGCCTATGAAGCCTTAAGTGCAGAAATCCAGAAAGTCGGCGCGGAGCTTTATAACAGAACCAGCGAAGCTGATTCCAAAAACGCGACCGAAGGGAGCGTTAATAAAGAAAATTCCGCTTCCCCTT
>MFXA01000006.1:4132-4367 GCA_001787455.1 Candidatus Peregrinibacteria bacterium RIFCSPLOWO2_01_FULL_39_12
CGGCGTGAAAGTTTACAACAAGGATGGCAAAAAAACCGACGACGGCACCGTCGAAGCGGAAGTAGTGGAAGAAAAAGGGAAGAAGAAAAAGAAATAAAAAATACCATGTCCTCAATTGAAGAACTCAAAAAGGAAATAGACGAAATCAAAATCCGCAATAAACAAGTTGAGGCCGATAAAGCATGGGAAACAAGCTGGACTCGGAAAATTCTTGTTTTGGCGCTTACATACATAG
>MFXA01000006.1:4442-4612 GCA_001787455.1 Candidatus Peregrinibacteria bacterium RIFCSPLOWO2_01_FULL_39_12
AGAATTCACAAACAATAATTATGCGCAGATTCACCATCGCAACAATAAAAGATGTAAAAGAAATCGAGTTTTTGAGCGGCAAATCATCATTTAATTATACATACGACAAAACAGCGGTTGATTTGCTCAAAAAACACTTTTTGCTAAAAGACAGCCTATACCTTATCGCA
>MFXA01000006.1:4629-6447 GCA_001787455.1 Candidatus Peregrinibacteria bacterium RIFCSPLOWO2_01_FULL_39_12
TGCGGCTTTTTGTTCTATCGACAAAGATTGGTGGGAAGAAAATTTATTTTTTATTAGAGAAATATTCGTTGATCCAAAATTTCAAAAACTTGGGATTGGAAAAACGATGATTGGCAAGTGTATAGAACACGCCAAAGATAAAAAAGCTATTGGAATCGTGACGGAAACAGACTTCAAAAACACCCCGATGAAAAATCTCTGTGAAAAATTCAATTTCAAAAAATGGGATAATCCACGATGGAAAGAAGGGATAACATACAAACTGATATTTTAATGTTCACTCCTGCATATTCACGCAAACACTCCCATGCTTATATGAACTCTCGAACCGGTCCGAGAAACTAAAACAAAATATTCTTCCAAACCAGCAACACAGTCGCTCCAGATTTTAGGAATATTTTAAGAAAATTTTAACTTTGTTTGCTACTTTTTTTAATAAGATACGAAGAGTAAAATATTTTCCTTGTGCTATAGAACTTATTAAAAATACAAAATTTGACCCAATTTCCAAAGAAGATCCAAACAGCAAATCTGACATTTTACATCGGTTCACTGGCATAACCGCAGATAAAGAAATTTTCTTTGTCCAAATTAAAGAAGATAAAAAGACAGCAAAAAAATATTTTATTTCAGTATTTCCCTTCGATAAATAAGAAAAAAGCCTCCCGCCAATTGTGGCTTATAAACCACGGCCGAAAGCCTATTTCCACGGACATAATATCAAAAGTCATACAGCACAGTCAATATAAAACTAAGATGACCTCTGGAAATTGTTACAATGCAAGGAAACAAGCTATTTACGACGTAGGCGTACTTGAACAAGTACGACGAGGAGGAAATAGCGAAGTTGACGTAGCAGTGTAACAATTTCCAGAGGTCACTAAGGCTTAATCCTGTTTATTGTCCTCGGAAACGGTATAGTTTCGCGAATATGCTTCCTGCCGCAAATCCATCCCACGATTCTTTCCAATCCTATCCCAAAACCACTATGTGGAACAGAACCGTATTTTCGCAAATCCAAATACCACTGAAAATCTTTCTCATTAAGTTTATGCTCGCGAATACGCCCGAGCAAAGTGTCATAATCGTCCTCGCGCTGGCTTCCCCCAATAATTTCCCCATAACCTTCCGGAGCAAGAAGATCGGCGCAAAGCGCTAATTCCGGATTTTCCGAATCACGCTTCATATAAAAAGATTTTATTTTCGCAGGATATTTTTCGACAAAAATCGGCTTATCAAATTTTTTAGAAATCAAGGTTTCATCATCTCCTCCCAAATCCTGATCAAAAGACAAATCGGATCCCATTTCATGCAGAATTGTCACAGCCTCTTTATGAGTCACGCGAACAAACGGCGATTCAATCTTTTTTAAAGGCTCAATATCCCGCTCAAGTACAGAAAGTTCATCCAAATTTTTTTCAATAACCTTCTTCACAATATACACAATCAACCCTTCCTGTATTTTTATATTTTCATCATGCTCGACAAAAGCAGCCTCCGCATCCATCATCCAAAATTCTGTAAGATGACGGCGCGTTTTTGACTTTTCCGCACGAAAAACAGGACCAAAATCAAAACATCTTCCAGCGGAAAAAATAGCCGCCTCAAGATAAAGCTGACCGGATTGCGAAAGGTAAGCCTTCCCTTCATCAAAATAATCAATGGCAAAAAGCGTCATAGTTCCCTCGCACGCATTCGGAGTCAAAATCGGAGAATCTATTTTTATAAACCCTTCATTATTAAGATACTCATAAATCGCGTTTATCACAGTGTTTCTTACAATTTGGATAGCCCGCTGCTTCCTTGATCTAAGCCAAA
>MFXA01000006.1:6504-11058 GCA_001787455.1 Candidatus Peregrinibacteria bacterium RIFCSPLOWO2_01_FULL_39_12
CAACCGCAATTTGAACAATTTCAATATCCTTAACTTGAAGCTCGTAAGAATTTTCCAGTTTTGGATGCTTGCTAATATTTCCAGTAATTCGGACAGAAGATTCCATCGTAAGTTTTTCAGCGGTTTGGAAAAGAAGATTAGTTTCAGGATTTTTCGCAAAAACAACACCCTGTGTTATCCCAGTTCCATCACGCAATTCAAGAAAATAAAGTTTGCCGCTATTGCGTTTATTAAACATCCAGCCGCAAACAATCACTTCCTCCCCAACATGATCTTTAAAATCTTTAATAAAAACTTTATTGGACATAGCAACATTTTAGAATCTTAAAAAACACTTTACAACACAAAATTTTTGGATAAAATAAACCTCCAAATAATTAACAATCAATTTATGGCATTTGGTAGATATCCCAGACCTAACAGCAATCACCGTCCGGGGAGAAATAAAAGAGGACGCAGGACGGAAGGAGACAATCCAATAAATGACGGAGATAACGTATACGGCGAGCACGAAGATGATCAGCGCCCTGAAGATACACGTGGAAGACGCCCATTCCAACCAAGAAGACAAGAATATCCAAATACAAGATTTGAAAACCAAAGTCCAAGACCTAAAGAACGTCCGCAACAGGGAGATGAAGACTTATTGGCAGGAATTCGTGTAGTTGTTACAACCGAAATTATAGGCGAAGAAGCGCAAAGAGCGGCAAATCCACAGGAATCCGAGCAGGAATAAAAGCTGGAACAATTCAATTTTGGTTTACTTGCCCAACTCCTTCAACTAAACTTCATTTCGGCATGAAAGATTTTTTAATAAACATCAGAAACAAAATCATTAGCTTTTTGTACAAAACACTGGCAAAACCGGTTTTTTTCCAGATAGATCCCGAAACAGTCCACAACCTAATCCTTATATTCGGTAAATTTTTAGGAAGTAATCCAATAACAAGATTTTTAACAAAACTTTTATTTTACTATTCCGACAAAAAACTGTCACAAACAATACTTGGCATTCATTTTCCAAACCCAATCGGACTTGCCGCAGGATTCGACAAAGACGCTGAACTTACAAAAATATTGCCGGAAGTTGGATTCGGATTTATTGAAGTCGGATCAATAACAGGACTCCCCTGCGAGGGAAATCCACGCCCGCGTCTTTGGAGATTAAAAAAATCCAAAGGACTGGTCGTATATTACGGACTTAAAAATGAAGGATGCGAAAAAATCGCAAAAAAACTGAAAACAGCCAAAGCTTTGCTTTGGCCTAGCCATCAAAGTTTTGCGCAAGCAAAACACCTAATACCGGTTGGAACATCCATCGCAAAAACAAACTGCAAAGAAACTTCAACCTGCCAAACCGGGATAGATGACTATGTAAAAGCCTACAAAGAATTTACCGAAATCGGCGAATACTTCACTATAAACATAAGCTGCCCAAACACATTTGGAGGCGAACCGTTCACAAATCCCGAACATTTGGACAAACTTTTAACGGAAATAGACAAAATAAAAACGCAAAAACCAATCTTTCTGAAAATTTCGCCGGATCTCTTCAACGACCAAATAAACAAAATTATTGAAGTTGTGGAAAAACACAAAATAAAAGGTTTCATCTGCACAAACATTACAAAAAACCGCAACAATGCAAAAATCCTTGAAAAAAATCTACCAAAAGAAGGAGGAGTAAGCGGCCGTCCGCTGAAAGATTTGTCGGATAAACTTATATCTTACGTTTACACAAAAACTAAAGGGAAATACGTAATTATCGGATGCGGGGGGATATTCACAGCGGAAGACGCGTATAAAAAAATTCGCCTCGGCGCATCGCTTCTTCAGCTAATAACCGGAATGATTTTTAAAGGCCCGCAGGTAATAAGCGAAATAAATCAGGGACTTGCAAAACTTCTAAAAAAAGACGGTTTCAAAAACATTTCGGAAGCGGTAGGGAAGAATCATGTGGAGGTTGAAAGGCTTAACAGGGATAAAATCGTATTCTAGCGATATTGAGAACTTTTGTTTTGAAATCAAGCCGAAGAAAGCGTTAAAAAAATTGCACTGTTTGAGCCGCCAAAGGCGGCGAGTTTGCAATTTTCAGCTTTCAAGGCATGATTTCATCAAAAGTTCAAGTTGAGCGTAAATACGATTTTATCCCTGCTAAGCTCCTCACCACTTCATCTTCAAAACCTCCGGCATATCATCCCCATTCTTCTTAATATATTCCTGATGCTCGCGAATCTTCCCATGCAAAGCCGAAACAAGCTTCCCTGCTTTCCCGGCAATAGCCTTATTTTTCTTCGCCGCCTGCATAATCAAATCCATCGCAAGATCAAAACAACTGACTTGATTAAGAACTTTTAAATCAAAAGGAGTAGTCGTTGATCCCCTCTCGTGGTAGCCGTGGATGCTGTAACGACTAGACGTTGTATGATCCCATAAAATATGTTCGATATCATTCGTATATCCGTGATAATTAAAAACAACAGGCTTATCTTCAGTAAAATAATGATTTATGCCGGCTTCCGTAAGACAAACATTTCTACTCTTACCAATATCTCCAAGACAAAGCGAAGTAAGTTCGGATACATTCACATATCTTATTTTAAGCTCGGGAATCATTTTTTTACAAAGACGAATCGCGTACATCGCCTCCTGAGTCATGTAATCGCCTGCTGAAGCCAAAACAACATCGGGATTTTTAGCTGATTCATGTGAAGTCGCCCACTCCCAAACTCCGATTCCAACCTTCGCCTGCTTACGAGCCTCATGCAAAGTAAGCCATTGCGGCACATCGCGCTTACCCGAAACTATCACGCAAATAGCATTTTTTCTCAACAAAGTTTCCTCGAAAGCGGCAAGCAAACTATTAACATCGGACGGATAATAAATCTGGCAAAACTCACCGTGTTTTTGAAGAACACCGCTCGTAAAACTCGGATTTTGATGCGAATATCCATTATGATCCTGCCTCCATCCAACACTTGTTAAAAGATAAATCGGACTTGCCAAAGGCTTTCTCCACGGCAAAGACATACACTGCTTTAAAAACTTGGCATACTGATCAACCATACTGCTTATAATTCCCGCAAACGCTTCATAAGTAATGAACATTCCATGTCGTCCGGTCAAAATATATCCTTGAAGCCATCCTTGCAAAGTATGCTCGCTCAACATTTCCATTACTTTTCCATCCGGCGCAAGATTTTCATCGCACTTGTCGGTAGGCCACACATAAGCCCTTTTTGTAGCTTCAAAAACAGCATGAAGCTTATTGGATTCCATTTCATCCGGACACATAATTCTAAAATTATTCTTATTAAGATTAAACACATCGCGCAAAACCTCCGCCCCGTTTACCATGCTACTTGCCGCAATTTCGCCCCTACTTTTAAATTTCAACTCATATTTTTCCAACTTGGGAAGATGAAGCGGTTTAAGCATTCTTCCTCCAACAGCATACCTGCACATACCAATTCTCAAGTCCCCTTTGGGAACAAATTTTAAAATTTCGGATTTCGGCCCGCCTTTCAAATCCAGCAACTCACTAATTTTATAACTCTTCAACCACTTTTCAATCGCCTCCAATTGCTTGGGATCTTTCTGCGGATTTTCAAGCGGAATTCCGTGGGAATAAGACGACCCCTCTATCCTATGCCCTCCAAAACTATGAACGCCTTTCCAGCCTTTCGGAGTGCGAAGAATAATCACAGGCCACTTTGGCTTTACAACTTTTTTCCCCGAACGCGCATCTTTTTGAATTTTCCTTATTATTTGATAAGCCTTTTCCAAAACAACCATCATGTTTTTTTCGACATTTGGTTCTTCTACAATAAAAACTTCGTAGCCGTATCCGGTAAAAAGATTCTTCAGTTCGGCATCGCTCATAATTCCAAAAATAGTCGGATTTGAAATTTTATAACCATTAACATGCACAATTGGCAAAACAGCACCGCATGTTTTTGGATTAAAATATTTGTTTGAATGCCATGCCGTGGCAATCGGTCCGGTTTCAGCTTCACCATCCCCAACAACAACCGCGGCAATCAAATTTGGATTATCCATTGCCGCACCAAAAGCAGTCGAAAGACTGTATCCAAGCTCGCCTCCCTCCAAAATTGAACCTGGAACGCTCGGAGTCACATGGCTTGGAAAACGGCTATGCGGCCAGCTAAAATCATGTATCAACTTAGCCATGCCAGCCTCATTACGCGAAAATTCTTTATAAAATTCCGAAATTGTATCTTCCGCAAAAAGATTCGCCAAAACCGCAGGCGCACCATGCCCGGGTCCGGCTATAAAAAGCATTTCGCATTTATGCTTATAAATTAAATAATTCAAATTCGCATAAATAAAATTGAGTCCCGGAACCGTTCCCCAATGCCCAAGCACGCGAGGCTTAATATGGCTTGCCGCAAGCTTTTCTTCCAATAAAAAATTTTCTTTAAGATAAAGCGAAGCCGCACCTATATAATCCACATAACGAAGATATTTAGGCAGAAATTTTAGAAAATCTTTGTCGGTTTTCATAGAAAGATAATGAAGTGATTTTTTCTGGAA
>MFXA01000007.1 GCA_001787455.1 Candidatus Peregrinibacteria bacterium RIFCSPLOWO2_01_FULL_39_12
TACGGATGCAAAAGTTTAAGAACTGTTTTTAAAACAAAAAGAAGAACTTCCGGGTTTTTGTGCTCCCGTTTTGAAATTTCAAGATACCAGTCGCAATATTCTCTCCAGATAAAGTCGTAAATTTTCAAGCCTGCGTCCGAAAAAAGATAACTGTTTAAATCTTTATCAACTTCTTTTATGAGATTTTGCAGTTTGGTTAATATCCATTTATCCGCTACCGACTTAATCATTTTTTTGCTAAATCCCTTTTTAAGATCTTTTTTATCGACATTAAGCAAAGCGAACCTTGCCGCATTCCATATTTTATTTACGAAGTTGCGGTAGCCGGCAATTTTTTCCTCATATAATCTCATATCGTTTCCCGGACTTGAACCGATAACCAAACTTAAGCGTAAGGCGTCTGTTCCATATTTGCTTATCATGTCTAGCGGGTTAATACAGGTTTCCGGATTCGATTTAGCCATTTTTTTGCCGTTTTTATCCCTGATAAGACCATGTAGATAAACAGCGTTAAAAGGAAGGCACTTTTCTTCTTTCAAACCGTCCGATCTTAATGCGTATGTTGAAGCTAAAATCATTCTTGCCACCCAAAAAAACAAAATATCATAACCCGTTTCAAGAACACTTGTCGGATGGAAATATTTAAAGTCAGGGGTATGTTTCGGCCAGCCGAGAGTTGCAAATGTCCAAAGAGCGGAACTGAACCAGGTATCCAGCGTATCCGGATCCCTCAGCCACTTCCCTGCACGCGGTTTTTCAGTACCAAATTTTATCTCATCATTAACTCCCAAAATTTCAAAATGCATACTGCTGGCTTCCTTATTTTTAACCAAAGCTTTGTATTGTTCATCTGTGACTTTGTACCAAATCGGTATTTGATGCCCCCACCAAATTTGCCTTGAAATGCACCAATCGCGAAGATTATCAATCCAATGAAAATAAATTTTCTCAAATTTTTCCGGAATAATTTTTATCATTTTGCTTTTAACCGTATCCTGCAAAACTTCCTTTATGCTTCGTTTTTTGCCTTTCCACTGGATTACTTTTTTATTAACATCAATAAACCATTGTTTCATTATTTGAGGCTCTATAAATCCTTTTCCTCTGTAATTTACAGCAACATTGTGTATGTAATTTTCGTCGATTT
Organism: Candidatus Peregrinibacteria bacterium RIFCSPLOWO2_01_FULL_39_12; assembly: GCA_001787455.1. Classification (GTDB taxonomy): domain Bacteria; phylum Patescibacteriota; class Gracilibacteria; order UBA1369; family LOWO2-01-FULL-3; genus 2-01-FULL-39-12. The sequence continues at coordinate 1,148 of MFXA01000007.1, forward strand.
TTACCAATAACCCTTTTCTTTTAAGTTTTTCTATGATTTTTTCGCGGGCTTCTTCTATAGGCATCCCTCCAAATTCTTTCGAGACTTCTTTGCAAATTTTGCCTTCAAAATCAATAATTTGAGGCGTCGGCAATTTATGTTTTTGAGCCAGTTCAAAATCCACCAAACTGTGCGCGGGCGTAATAGTCATGGCTCCCGTTCCCAGACTTATATCTATACAATTGTCTGCGATGACTTTTGACTTAATTTTCCCCTCAATCCACTCAACTTCAAATTCCTTTCCTATCAAATGCTTGTATCTTTTATCTTTCGGATTCACCACGACAGTTTTATCCAAAAATTTGGTTTCAGGTCTTGCCGTGCCTATAACAACCGGTCCGTACTTAAAATAATAAAATTTCGCTTTTTCTTCCTTGTACTCAACTTCGTCATCCGCTACGGTCGTTTGCATTTTCGGATCCCAATTAACAATTCTTCCACCTCTGTAAATCAGCTCATCTTTATACATCCTTTCAAAAAGAGTGTTTACGGCAAAGTTCATATCATCATCGAGCGTATATTTTTCACGGGTCCAATCACAGCTTGCCCCCATCTTCCTGATTTGGTTTCTAATTATATGCTGACTTTCCTTAACAAACTTTCTTACTTCCTGAAGGAGCCCCTCTCTTCCAAGTTTTTTTCTGGGATTTTTCATGCCCGATTCCTGCAATTTTTTTTCGACCACACTTTGAGTGGCGATTGCCGCATGATCCGTTCCCGGAAGCCAAAGAGTGGAATATCCCTTCATCCTATACAAACGGATCAGGATATCTTCAAAAGCAAGCATTGTCGCATGTCCAAGATGCAACGTGCCTGTTGCATTTGGCGGAGGAAGTGAAATTGTGTATGACTTCTTCTTTTTATCTATTTTAGGGGTAAATGCGCCGGATTTTTCCCACTTCGCATATATCTTATCTTCGTATTTTTTTGCCTCGTAAGCTTTTTCTATTGAAAAGTTCATTGGTTTTACCTTAATATTTCCCTGATTCTATCAGACAATATATTGATTTGACAATTGCAGGTTTATTGACACTTGACCTCAGATGAGTTATAATTTCTTAGAAAATTAAAAAGGGATAAATGGATTATTCTGCCAATAAAAACAGTGAAAAGGTAAATCCTTTACAGGAAAAATCTGACGATAATTCTGAAAAGTTAGGTGTGAAAGAATCTTTCCAAAGTCATTCCAGAGAAGTGAAGGAAGCTACCGATACAGGTAAATCCGCTTATATAGAGGCTGTCGGATTGGATGAAAGCGCCGAAACATCCGGCAAGGTTTCCGAGATTTTGACCGAGACGAAAGAAAAAGACACTTCTTCCCAAACTTCCGCTTCTTCCACTCAAAAACTCACAGCTGTACAAATAAAAACACAACTTCTTAAAAAACTTCCTCCTGAAAAAGAGATGAGGAAACAGATCGAAAAAGAAATCAAAAAAGAAATTGATTATTTGCACTCAAAAGCTATGGGTATGGTTAGGAGACCCGGCGAGGCGAATTATTTCGAAATGTCTAATTTAATGAGAAAAATAAGGGAATTGAAAGGTATTTTATGTTTTTTATTAAAATCTTCTTTTGATAATTTAAAGACTTTGTGGTTGCGCTATGTTCACGGCGTAATGTAGGATTTATGAGGTCTTTGAAAAGACTTTTCGTCATGGATTTAAGCAAAGAACAGAGAAATACAGTTGAAAGAATTCGTAGACTGAAAAAAGAAAAGAATGCAGTTATTTTGGTTCATAACTATCAAAAACCGGAGATTTATGAGATAGCTGATTTTATAGGTGATTCTCTCGGGCTTTGCAACGCCGCTAAAAAAACGTCGGCGGACTTGATTGTTTTTTGCGGAGTTATGTTTATGGCGGAAAGCGCCGCAATTTTAAATCCGACAAAAAAAGTGATTATTCCAAGTCCGGATGCTGGTTGTGCGATGGCGGATATGGTGAACGTATACAAATTCAATGAATTTAAGAAGGGGCATCCTGATGCGGCGGTTGTGGCTTACATAAATTCAAGTGCGGAAATTAAGGCTTTGGCTGATGCGTGTTGTACATCTTCCAATGCTGCAAAAATCGTAAAATCTCTTCCTCAAAAGAAAATTATTTTTGTTCCTGATAAAAATTTGGCTTTATATGTCGCAAGCCAGGTTCCCGAGAAGGAAATTATTCCATGGCAGGGCTATTGTCCCGTTCATAATTTTGTAAATAAAGAATATTTAGATGAGGTGAAAAAAGAGCATCCCAATGCGAAAGTTATTGCGCATCCCGAGTCAAAACCCGAAATTTTAGCCTGCGCGGATCATGTTTCAAGCACAAATAATATGATTGACTGCGCAAAAAAGGATCCGGCAAAAGAGTTTTTTGTTTTAACGGAATGCGGGATGATTGAGCGTTTAAATAAAGAAGTCGCCGGCAAAAAGTTTTATGGAGTTTGCAATATGTGTTTTGATATGAAGAAAAATACGCTAGAATTAGTTCTTAGGTCGCTTGAAACGGAAAAAACAGTTGTTAAAGTGGATAAAAAAGTTGCGGATAAGGCCAGAAAGGCTTTTGAAAAAATGTTTGAACTAACAGGCGGATACCTATAACCTTATAAAATTATGGACAGAAAACCTTTAAGAGATTTTACACACAATGCTGTGAATTTCCTTACTATGGAAAATAGCACTTATAAACAGTGGGTGTTTCGTTATACTTTTCTTGAGCTGGAAAAAGATTTGGCTCTTAAAGGCGATATTACAACAAACAGTATTTTTCATGATTTGGTCAATGTGGAGGCGAAAATTTTGGCGAAAGAGGATGGTGTTTTTGCCGGAGGAGAAGAAATTAAATATTTTTTGATAGATGCAGATGTCCAATTCAGACCGAATATAAGGGGTCAATTCAAGATTGTCTTTAACAAAAAGGACGGCGATGAATTTAAAAAAGGTGATGTATTGCTTGAGATTGAGGCAGAAACGCACGATTTGCTTGCCGTTGAGAGGGTTGTGCTCAATTTGCTGGGGAGAATGAGCGGAATTGCGACAATGACCCGAAAAATCGTTAAAATGCTTAAGGATTACGATGTTTTAATCACTCCAACCCGCAAAACTTTGTGGGGGCTTATTGATAAAAAGGCTGTGGTTATCGGCGGCGGCGGCACCCACAGATTGAATCTGGGGGATGCGATTTTGGTGAAAGGCACTCATCTTGATATTTTCGGACGCGATTTTGATGCGCTTTTGCAAAAAATTGCCGACAGCAATACGAATCCGCGTTTTATTGAGATTGAAGTGGAGTCTGCCGATGAAGCTTTAAATGCGGCTAAGGCTTTTGATAAATTTATGGGAAGTTCGATTCGGTCGGTTGGAGTTTTGTTATTGGATAATATGGCTCCGGAGCAGATAAAGGGATCTTTGGGGGAAATTAAGGATGTGGGGCTGTATGATAATCTTCTTTTTGAAGCTTCGGGAAGAATCAACGAAAATACTGTTACGGATTATGCAAAAACCGGCGTTGATATTATTTCAATGGGATGTTTAACGAGCGGAATTAAAGGGGTGGATATGAGTTTGAAGATGGAGAATAGTTGAGAGAATATGCCGCAAATCAGATTAGGATAAGGTGTTTCCTGACTTAGCCGGAAACAATTTTGCTAGAAGATAGGAAATTTTTGCTTCGCAAAAATTTCTGTGGTGGGCGAGGAGGGACTCGAACCCTCACGGCAAGGCCACTAGCTCCTAAGGCTAGCGCGTCTACCAGTTCCGCCACTCGCCCGCGTATGACGCGTATGAATCAACTGATTTATTCTACTTGGGGATATCCAAATTGCAATAGGGATTATTTTTAATTTTTCCAAAATGATATTGACTAAATTTTGTTTTAGGTATAAGGTTTTTCCTTATCTCAAGTGATAAGATAAAACAATATTGCACTACTATCAACTTTCTTGCTTGACAAGTATTGCCAAAATAAATATCTTATTACCTGCAAACTATTTAATCTTTAATTTATGGTTACAGATCAAACTGCGATTAACCTGTCAGAGGTGTTAGAAGAAATGTTCATGGTCCTAACTAACAAAGAGAAGGACGTGATAGTTCAAAGATTCAGTCTTGATAACAGACCACGAAGGACTTTGGAAAGCATCGGTCAGCAGTTTTCCGTAACCAGAGAGCGTATTCGCCAAATTGAGAAGATTGCATTAGGCAAGTTACGAAGAACAGTTCAGATCACCAAATTAAGCCTAGTAAATGAGATTGCAGATAAAATTATCGCCGAACACGGAGGTGTTATTTTGGAAACGGCAATTGTAAGCGAAATTTTGAACTATCTAAAATCCACTGAGCAAATAGATGCAAACATTATAAGGCTTGCGTTAAATATCAATCAAAATTTCAGCAAAGTTGATAAAAACAACGTTTACCACCCTTTCTGGAGAGTTAAGGATATTACTCTTGTATTGATAGAAAACATCGTAAGCGCCGGCGTTAAGGTTCTTAAAAAGAAAGGAGATGTTGTTCAAACTCCAAAGCTTATCGTTCAAATTCGTCAATTGCTTGATGAAAAGCTGGCTTCTTATCCTGATACGCTTATAAGCTCTTCGCTTGAAACCGATAAACGAATCAAAAAAACAAGCGATGCTTTCGGACTGATGGTATGGAGACACATAAATCCACGAAGCATTAGAGATAAATCATACATAATTTTAAAGAACGCAAAGCAACCTCTACATTTCGTTGAAATTGCAAATAGAATTTCCGCAGCCGGATTTGATAAAAAAGTTGTTACAGTTCAGGCTGTTCATAACGAACTTATCAGATACGATCAATTCGTATTGGTTGGTCGAGGACTTTATGCTTTAAAGGAATTCGGATATACAAAAGGAACTGTTGCTGAGGTTATTGAATCTCTTTTAAGAAAGAAAAGCCCGCTCACAAAGCAAGAAATTATCGAAGGTGTTTTAAAGCAAAGACATGTAAAGAAAGGAACCATCTCATTAAATCTTCAGAAAAATCCGCAGTTTGTGAGAGTAGGTCGCGCCGTTTATTCTCTGGACGAGAAAAAAAACAGCAAAAAAAACATCTAGAAAATAGATGGCTTTCTGTTCTATACTTAGGTCCCGTATTCTTAATACAACGTATATGGATGATTGTGTTTTTTGCAAGATCGCTTCCAAATCAATTGATGCAAACCTTTTGCATGAGGATGATTTGTGCGTGATATTTCGCGATATTCATCCAAAAGCGCCGACTCATCTTTTAATAGTTTCTAAAAAACATATCCCTTCAATTTCCGAAATGGAGGAAGGTGATGAAAAGATCGTAGGACATCTTATAAACAGCGCTAAAAATATTGCGAAAAAACTATCTTTAACAGGTTATCAATTGCAATTTAACGTCGGAAAAGACGGCGGTCAGGAAATTTTTCATTTGCATCTTCATCTGATGTCTAATTTATCTTCACAATGAGTTTTGTAAATTTACATGCACATTCGCACTACAGCCTGCTCGATGGATTCGGGACACCGAAAGATATAGTGTTAAGAGCAAAAGAATTGGGATATCCTGCTGCCGCTTTAACCGATCACGGTGTGACTTACGGGCTGATTGAATTTTATTATGCCGCTACAGAGGCTTCCATAAAGCCAATTTTGGGCTGTGAGATGTATGTCGCTCCCAGGACACGTTTTGATAAAGAGGCCAAAATCGATAATAAACCGTACCATTTAACCGTTTTGGCGAAAGATTCCGAGGGCTACCATAATCTGTTAAAATTAACCACAAAAGCCAATCTTGAAGGATTTTATTATAAACCAAGGGTGGATTATGGGCTTTTAAAAGCTTACAGCAAAGGACTTATTGTTTTAAGCGGATGTATTGCCGGACATTTGCCTAGGCTTATCCTTTCCGGGAACGATGAAGAAGCTTGTAACTTGATTGAAAAACACATAGAAATTTTCGGGAAAGAGAATTATTTTCTTGAGATTCAGGATAATCCGCTCATGGAAAATCAGGTTATTGTAAATGAAAAACTTAAAACATTCGGGAAAAAATACGGGCTCGGCTTGGTTTTAACTTACGACTCACATTATCCAAGGCCTGAGGACAGCGAGGCGCATGATATCTTGTTATGTATTCAGACACAAACAAATGTTAATGATGAGAACAGGATGCGCTATATAGGCGATTATTCCATCCGTGACATTAACGAATTGAGGGAAGCGTATAAGGATTTTCCCGGCGCGATTGAAAATACCTTAAAAATTGCCGATGCCTGTAATGTTAAAATTGATTTTGGAAAAAATTTAATTCCATCGTTTAAGACTCCTCAAAATGAAAGCCCCGAAGTTTATTTAAAAATGCTTTGCGAGGAAGGTTTAAAAAATCGTTTTGGAGGCAAAAAAATACCCGCGGATTATAAAAACCGTTTGAAATACGAGCTTACTACAGTGCATAATATGGGTTTTGACACATATTTTTTGATTGTTCATGATTTTGTTAAATATGCGAAAGAAAAAAATATAACCGTAGGACCGGGACGCGGTTCGGCTGCAGGATCAATTTTAGCTTGGTCGCTCAATATTACCGATCTGGATCCTATAGAATACGGACTTCTTTTTGAACGTTTTCTGAATCCGGAAAGAGTTAGCATGCCCGATATCGATATTGATTTTGCAGATAATCGTAGAGATGAGGTTCTCAATTATGTAATCGAAAAATATGGACGCGACAATGTTTCCCAGATAATTACTTTTGGAACTATGGCTCCGCGAGCCGCTGTACGCGATACTGGAAGAGCGCTTGGCTATCCTTATGATGAAGTGGATCAACTTGCAAAAACTATTCCGCCTCCCGTTTTAGGGAAGAACACTCCCCTATGCGTATCTATTAAGGATGATCCCGCTTTGGGAAAAGCTTATAAAGATAATGAACGTGCAAGAATTTTGCTTGATCATGCGGTGAAACTGGAAGGTACTCTCAGACACGCAGGAACCCACGCATGCGCGGTTGTAATTTCGGAAGATTCTTTAACCGAGTATACCGCTCTTCAATATGGAGCTGGCGGCGGAACTGAAATTGTCACGCAGTATTCAATGAAGCCTCTTGAAGATATCGGACTTCTCAAAATGGATTTTTTGGGGCTTAAAAATCTTACAATCATCGAACAAACCGAGAAAATTGTAAAAGTTGTGCATGACAAAGAAGTGGACATTAAAAAAATTCCTTTAGATGACAAAAAAACTTTTGCACTTTTACAACATGCGGATACAACCGGTGTTTTTCAGTTGGAATCCGCAGGGATGAAGCGATATTTAAAAAATCTCAAGCCGACCGAGTTTGATGATATCGTTGCCATGGGCGCTTTATATCGACCCGGTCCGATGGAGTGGATTCCCCAATACATAGAGGGGAAACATCATCCTGAAAAAGTTCATTATCTTCATGAATCTTTTAAAAAAGTATTACAGCCGACTCACGGTGTTGCCGTATACCAGGAGCAAATTCTTCAGATTGCGCGTGATTTTGCCGGTTTTACTCTTGGAGAAGCCGATATTTTGCGCAAGGCTGTGGGCAAAAAAATAGGGTCGCTTCTTACCAAACAAAGGGAAAAATTTATTGAAGGAGCTGTTAAAAACGGTCATAAAAAACAATTCGCGGAAGAAGTTTTCGACAAAGTTATCGAACCTTTTGCCGGATATGGATTTAATAAAGCGCACGCCGTTTGTTACGGGCTTATTGCTTATCAAACCGCTTATTTAAAGGCACACTTCCCTACCGCATTTATGACTGCGCTTTTGTGCAGTGATGCCGGCAATACGGATAGAATTGTTCTTGAAATAAAAGAATGTATTGAAATGGGAATAGATGTTTTGCCGCCGTCAATTAATGAATCGGGCGTAAATTTTACCGTAATCAATAATGACAAAATAAGGTTTGGTCTGCTTGCGACCAAAGGAGTCGGCGAGGGTTCCATAAATGAAATAATTGTCGAACGCATAAAAGGAGGCGAATATACTTCTTTGGAAAATTTTGCGAGACGCGTTTCCGCCCAAATCTTAAATAAAAAACTGATTCAGGCTTTGGCGCTTAGCGGCGCTTTTGACGATCTTGGAGATAGAAATCAGATATCCGAAAATTACGATGGAATATGCAAATATGCGAAATTGATACAACAATCAGTGACAAACGGACAAACCGATATATTCGGATTTATGGGAGATGAAGCGGAAAAAATTGCATTTACTTTAAAAAAAGTGCCTCAGGCGACAAGCATACAGCATCTAAAATGGGAAAAAGAATTCCTCGGGTTATATGTTTCAGGGCATCCTTTGCGCGGGTTAAAATCCTATATAGCGAAAAAGGCAAATTTAATCGGAGAATTGACACAAAAACAGGTCGGTAAAACTGTAAAAGTGCTCGGCATGATTACCAATTTAAAAAAAGTTTTGACTAAGAATGGCGGATACATGGCTACTTTTGTAATCGAGGATCCGAGCGGAAAGGTTAACGGGATTATGTTTCCCAAAGCTTTAGCTCATTACGGAGCGGAACTTAATGAAGATTTAATTATCGGATTTAACGGAAAATTGGATCATAGAAGAAGCCAATATCAGGTTATTTGCGATACTGCAAAAGTGCTTTCGCTCGATACAATGATGGAAAATGCGAAAAAAAGCCGTTTATACAAGCCCGACGATAAGTCCGATATCGTAATAAGACTTTTGGATGATATTTTAACTGAAGATTTGGAAGCAATCGTTCCCGGAATAGAGGGGAAATCCATAAATGTTATAGAGAATTTTGATGTGGGCGATGTTTGTGATTGTGCTAAAAATGATTCTTACTTAATTGAAATTCCGGCAAGCGCCGATAATGAAATTATGACATCTTTAAAAGATTTACTGATGAAACACAGGGGCGATACGGATGTTGAGCTTTATTTGTCCAATGTAAAACGCAGAATAAAACTTCCCTTTAAAATAAAAATTTCCGACGAGTTGAAAGCTGATATTGATTCTTTGCTTGTTGCCAATTAAGATGACGGTATGTACAGAACTCACACCTGCAATGGTCTAACCGAAAAATCGGCAGGAAAAAAAATTACATTATGCGGATGGGTTTATAGGAGAAGGGATCACGGCGGCATGATTTTTATAGATTTAAGAGACCGTTACGGAATCACTCAAATAGTTTCCGATCCTGTGAATTTTGCCGATGCGCATAAAGTTATGGACTGTGTGCGTGGTGAATTTGTGATTCAAATTGAAGGAACTGTTAGGATGCGGCCTGAAGGACAAGAAAATAAAAGTTTAGATACAGGAAAAATTGAAGTACTTGTATCGAAAGCGGCAGTTTTAAATCCTTCAAAAACTCCTCCTTTTGAAATAGACGAAGGCGGGGTGTTGGGTGAAGAAATCAGGCTAAAATACAGATATCTCGATTTGAGGCGCGACCGGCTTAAGAACAATATTATACTAAGGCATCAAATCATTAAATTTATCAGGGATTTTTTTGACAAAGAAGGTTTTATAGAAGTTGAAACGCCAATTCTTATAAAGGGAACTCCCGAGGGAAGCAGAGAATATCTGGTCCCTTCCAGGCTTTATCCGGGGACATTTTATGTTTTGCCGCAATCTCCTCAGCAGTTAAAACAGCTTTTAATGGTGGCTGGTTTCGATAAATATTTCCAAATCGCCAGATGTTTCAGAGATGAGGATCAGCGCGGTGATCGCCAGCCCGAATTTACACAACTGGACTTGGAAATGTCTTTTGTAGACATGGAGGATATTATGAAAGTGAACGAACCTCTTCTTATAGATTTAACCAAAAAATTCGCTCGGAATAAAAAAATAAAAAAAGTTCCATTTCCCGTTTTAACTTATCACGAAGCGATGAATACTTATGGCAGTGACAAGCCCGATTTGCGCTTCGATTTGCCAATTGTCGATATTACCGATATCGCAAAAAAATGTGAATTCAGCATTTTTAAAAACACAGCCGAATCAGGCGGAGTTGTTAAAGCTTTGAACGTTCCAAGCGGAGCAAAATTTACCAGAAAAGAAATAGATGAGTTTTCTGAGATAGCGAAAATATATAGAGCTAAGGGGCTTGCTTACATTGTCCTTCAAGGTGGAGAGCTTAAATCCCCTCTTACAAAATATTTTAAAGATGAGGAAATAAAAGAAATTGTTAAAAGATGTAAAGCAAAAGACGGCGATATTATTTTCTTTTCGGCCGACAAATTTGAAATTGCATGCACTTCGCTCGGATATGTCCGAATAGCCGCAGCTAAAAAGATGAATCTTATAGATGAAAACGTTTTTGCCTATTTGTGGGTTACCGATTTCCCGATGTTTGAGCGCGACGAAGAAACGAAAAAATTAAATGCCGTACATCATCCTTTTACCGCGCCGAAAAATCCGGAAGAATTAAAAAGCAATCCGGAAAAAGCTTTGGCAAAAGCGTATGACATAATTCTTAACGGAAGCGAAATCGGCGGCGGATCCATCAGAATAC
>MFXA01000008.1 GCA_001787455.1 Candidatus Peregrinibacteria bacterium RIFCSPLOWO2_01_FULL_39_12
TATTCAGTATGTCAGATCTTCAATGGAATTTAAAAATGGAATGTTTCATGTGCTTGGCGATACGGTGGAAATTTTTCCGCGCGACCGCGATACCGTTTTCAGAATTGAATTTTTTGGAGATGAAGTTGATGCGATTTCGGAAGTGGATAGTTTTACCGGAGAGCTTATTGCCGAGCTTAACAGTTTGACTATCTTTCCGGCGAAGCATGATGTGACTACAAGTGAAAAGATCGATAAGGCGGTTGAAGGTATAAGAAAAGACCTTGATTTGAGATATAACGAACTTAGAAAAATAGGGAAAAATATAGAAGCCGAGCGTTTAAAAACACGCACGGAGTATGATATTGAAATTCTTCTTGAAACCGGATATTGCAGCGGTGTTGAAAATTATACGCGTTATTTAAATGATGGCGTGGAGGGGCATCGGCCGTCCACTTTGCTGGATTATTTTCCCAAGGATTTTTTGATGTTTATAGATGAATCCCACATGACTGTTCCGCAGTTAAACGGTATGTATAACGGCAATTTTTCACGCAAGCAAACTTTGGTTGAGCATGGATTCAGGCTTCCCTCTTCGCATGATAACAGGCCGCTTAAATTTAAAGAATTTGAGGGATACATGAAAAATGTTGTTTTTGTTTCCGCGACTCCATCCGACTATGAATTTAGAAATACTCCAAAAAAATGTGTTGTTGAGCAGGTGGTTAGGCCAACCGGACTTCTTGATCCTGAAATTTCGGTGAGGTCGACTAAAGGACAAATAGAGGATCTCCTTAGGGAAATTAAAAAACGTACCGATGTTGGCGAGCGCGTGCTTGTTACAACTTTAACCAAGAGGAGTTCGGAGGATTTAACGGAATTTTTGTCCGATGCCGATATAAAAGTGAGGTATTTGCATTCCGATATTGAAACAATTGAGCGTATTGAAATTTTGAGGGATCTTCGTTTGGGAAAATTTGATGTTCTTGTTGGAATCAATCTGCTTCGTGAAGGGCTTGATTTGCCGGAAGTAAGTTTAGTTGTGATTTTGGATGCGGATAAGGAAGGGTTTTTACGTAGCGGCAGGGCTCTTATCCAGACAATAGGAAGGTGTTCGCGCAATGTGAACGGTTTTGTGATTATGTATGCAGATAGAATGACCGATTCCATGAAATTGGCTATTGGTGAAACGAGTAGGCGTCGTAAAAAGCAGATTGTTTATAATAAAAAACATGGAATTACTCCGGAAACAATTAAAAAGGCTGTTAAAGATATCGCGCAGTTTGGCGGAAAGAAGAAGGATCCCCGCAAATCAAGGCTTGATGCTAAAAAAATTCCAAGGGATGAAGCTAAAAGGTTTATTGAAAGTCTTGAGAATAAAATGGATATAGCGAGCCAAAACCTTGAATTTGAAAAAGCTGCGGAAATAAGGGATGAAATCGAGATGCTTAAGGAGGAGTTTGGGGTGTAGGTTTTTTAGAAGTCTCCTTGTCTTTGAGCGGTTTGAGCTGCATGTAATTTTAGGCGGGATGATTTTTGGAGCAGGGCGTGGAATTTTCCGATTATACTGGAAAGGTTCATGTATGATTGGCGCGTATACGGACTTTCTTTTCTTTTATCGGTGCCTTGGAAGTGCCGCTGACTGTCCAAAGTTTCTTCAGTAGAAGTTCTGTATCCGGTTGTAGTTAATACATATATTGTTGTGTCCAGTTTGCCTTTGCCAAGTAGTTTTGCAATCAAACCTCTTGTATCTCTGATTATTTTTAAGCGAAGTTCGTGTTCAGGCAAAGCAGTATCAACTTCTACTTCGAGCATTACAGTATCACCGTCGTCTCTTACTTTTATAACGGTATTTTCCGCTCTTTGGAATATTTGGATTATTTCATTAAATTGTTCCGGATAACATGCATCTTTCGGATGTCTGGTCCCTGCGATTTTCTCGTGGACAGCTTGTATTAAGTCGATGGCTTTTTCTGAAGTAAGAGCCTCCATGGGTATTGATTATAAGGCTCTATTTTAGAGGTTTGGGACTCGTGAGTCAATTAAAGTCCTCTTCCTCCTCCTCCCCCAAATCCTCCACCGGAAAATCCGCCGCCTCCAAATCCACTTCCGCCGCTCCATCCACTTTTCCCTCCATGCTGGGCGAAAAGGCTATTTGCCGCGCTTGTCGAGAAAGAATTTAATCTATCTCCCAAGTTCGACATCGTGAAATGTCCATTGCCCCATGGACGGCTTGTTACAAACCATACCGGAGGTGTTTTTAAAATGTCTTCAAATGCGTTCGACCATTTTTTCACCAGTCCGAACGCAATTGCATAAGGCAAAAGTTTCTCGAAAAGTATTTTGTTTTCTTCCTGAAATTGCATGCGGTCTTTTTCTGCGGTGTTTATGTATTCGTATAATCCTTTAAGTTTATAGTAAGTTTCCGTTCCTTTTTGTGTTTTTCGCGGGAGATAATTCCCGATTATTATTACGATGAAGCCCGATATCATTACGCTTAAAGTATTTATTACATGCAGTGAGCTTATGTTCGATGTGATGTAAAGGGCTGAAAATGCCAAAACTGCGCCCGCCGCCCCATATATTGCGCGGATTGTATTTGGACTATGCGGGAAATATCCAGCTTCAATCATTTTTTTGATTATAGATTTTTCAATTCTTTTCATGCTTAGGTTAAAAGCAGGTTTTAGCTCTGATAACTTTTCTTTTTTCCCGGCTTGGTTTTTTGTAAATATCGTGCTTAAAATCATTTCTTCAAATTCTTTTTCGTGTTTATACGGTTTTATAAGTTCAAATTCGTAATCGTTTTTATCTATTTCCGTTATTTTTATAGTGCCTTTTATTGCATGGTCGATGATTGACGCTGTTATGTCTCTCGGATCCACGTGTTCGTCAATAAGCGTGCCGGTTTCGCTTGGGAGAAGTTCCTTCGGAGGTGTGTAGTGCGGCATTATTGTGTTTTTGATGATCTTTTCATCGCGGCCGTATTTCCACCAAAGGAAAAGCATCAATATAAGTGTGATTGGCGCTGTGGGGGCGAGAGGGTTATCTTTTAAAAACCATAAAAATTTTTCGATTTTTGATGGTCGTTGTATGGCTCCTTTTGGCAGTCCGATTGCTATTGTCAAATTTTCGTATGGTGTAAATTCTTTTAAACTCCAGAAAGTTATTGTGTTTGGAGATGCCATTTTCCATTTGCAGTCTTGTTTTATCTCTCCGTAAGTTCCTGAAAAACAATCCAGGGAAATTTCAGTTTCTTTAAAATTTCTTGGAAGATGGATTGCTGCGCTTATGTTTTCTGTAGGGACAACCCAGTCCGGACCGTTTACATTCCAATAAAATTCATCGTGCGTATTTTGAAATGTAATCACGTTTTTAGCGGTGTAGTTTAATTTATAAGTATTTTTATTTTGGAGAAGACTGTCATCTTTTGTTGTCATTTGGACGTATAAATTTCCTGATTCCTTAAATGTTTTCGTTTCCCATCCTTCTCCTTTTTCGTTTTTCGCTGAAATTATTTTTATTTGCGCGTTGTAGCCATTTTCGTATTTATATGGGATTGATCTCTCAATTCCGCGATGGGCTTCTTTTGAAAAATCCGCTGTAATTATTTCGGTTATGTCAATTGTGCCATTTTCCTGTATGTAAATATCTGAGACAAAAGAGTCAATTTCCCATGCTTCCGAATATTTGGCGTTTGCCGATAACTGCGGAAGAATGAATATTCCTACAGCGAATGCTATAAGAAATTTTTTTTTAAAACTCCTCATTTTATTTGTTGTTATTTTTGCTGTGGCGGTTGATTCGCTGAAAAGTCCACTTTCACCGTCTGTTTTTCTTCTTCGGCGGCTTCAAAAAATTCGCGTTGAGCAAATCCCATCGGTTTTGCAATCAAGTTGTTTGGAAACACTTCGATTTTGGTATTGAAGTCCCGTACCGTTGCGTTGTAGTATCGGCGTGATAACTGGATGTGTTCCTCAATTTCCGAGAGATTTTTTTGTAAATCCAAGAAGTTTTGGTTTGCTTTCAAATCGGGATAATTTTCGGCTAACGCAAAAATTGATTTTAATGCGGTTGTTAAAGATAACTCTGCCTGTTCTTTTTCCGGCAAGCTTTTTGCGCTCATCGCGGCCGTACGCGCCTGTGTGATTTTTTCCAATGTTCCGGCTTCATGCTGTGCGTATCCTTTTACGGTTTCAACCAAATTCGGGATGAGGTCATATCGGCGTTTAAGCTGAGTATCTATATCCGACCATGCTTCGCTGCATTTGTTTTTTAGGCGGATAAGACCGTTGTATATGGCGATTACCGTGACTGCCAAAACTGCTACGATGAGAAGCAGATAAATTATTGCGGTGGACATATTAATGTATTAGGAAATAGCTAGTATATTGTACTATCTATTTCTTTTTAAATAAAATCGAAAATTGAGTTAACGGGGGGCGGATTTGCTTATTTGTTGGTTGCGTAAGTTAAGATAAGCGTGCCTTCTTCTGCGGCCAGTCGCGCTTTTTCGGTATCAGTGATTTCCATTACGGTTACAGGTTTACTGCTGTCAATATTTGTTGGATGAGATACCCAGCTGACCAGATTTGGTCTGCTGTCCTCGCCGTTTCCAGGAATACCCGCTTCCAGCAAAGCGGCATCTCGTATTCTTACGATAGTGTCCAGAGGTTCCGGGCTTTCATCTATTCTTCCCATAGCGTCTCTGACTCTTTCATCACTGCCGTTGAGGCAGTTTTTGTCGAACCATTGATAGCTATCTGCTAAATCCTGATTTGATCTTAAGTAAAATGCTTCTCTTGTACAGCTATATATGGCTCGGAGAGTTGGATCTGTAAGTTCTATGCCGTCTGAAGGGGATTGAGGACCGCGATCGACCGTAAGGGCAAGAAATGCGCCGGATGCAGCTAATGTGCCAAGTCCTCCGGCTAAGAATCCTTTACGAACGTTTCCATTTCTTCGCGCTCTTGCGCTTAATGGTTGTTGCGGTACTTCTCGTTTACGAGCTGTTGTCGGGTCATGCGGGCTTCCTGCAACAGGTGTGTCTTCGGTGCTTCTCTCTGTGCGTGACAAATCGTCCGGTCTAAACATAGTTTTTTGGATTAAATTGTTTTACAAGATGGGCATTTTACACGGTTTTTTGTGTTTGTCAATAGTCGATTGCAAAAATTGCAAAAGTCCGGTTTTGGCTAAGGGAAGGGGCTAATCTAATTTTATCTTATGCGGATTATGCTGTTGCCAGTTTTTTCGCCACAACCTCCCAATTAATAAGATTATTTACCCAGTTTTCAATGTATTCCGCACGGCGGTTTTGGTACTTGAGATAGTAAGCATGCTCCCATACATCCAAGCATAAAATTGGGTTTTGCCCGGAAGAAAGCGGACAATCCTGGTTTTGAGTTTGTGTTATTTTTAATTCTCCATTCGTATCTACGATAAGCCATGCCCAGCCGCTTCCGAAAATAGTAAGCGCGGCGGAAGAAAGTTCTTCTTTGAATTTATCTATTGTTCCCCATTTTTTGATTATGCTTTCAGGTATGGGTTTTTCTTTATTTTGGCTGGCTGGAGCCATTATTTCCCAAAAAAGAGAATGATTATAATGACCTCCGCCGGTATTTTTTACCGTTACGCGGATTTGTTCAGGGACTTGGCTTAAATCTTTTAATAAATCTTCAATCGGTTTCTCTGCCAAATCCGGATATGGAGCCAGCGCCAGGTTTAGTTTATCCACATATCCCTGATGATGTTTCCCGTGGTGAATTTCCATAGTGTTACTGTCTATGTAAGGCTCAAAGGCATTGATAGGATAAAGGAGTTGTGGTAGCGTATGTGCTATTTTTGGGCTTGTTATGTGCTGAGTGCTTTGGAGTATAGCATATGGAAATTTTGCTTAGCAAAATTTCTTATGCTAGGCTGTTTTTATCGTAAATTTTTTCACATGAAAGTCGACAAAGATTTGCTTGAAGAGCATGGTATGGTGTCCAGTTTCGGGTATGTAGCGGATTTTGTGTATGGAGGAATTGACGGTGCGATAACCACTTTTGCCGTTGTTGCCGGCGTTGTTGGGGCGGAACTGTCTTTGCCGGTTATTTTAATTTTAGGTTTTGCAAATTTATTTGCGGATGGATTTTCAATGTCTATCGGGAAGTACCTAAGCGAAAAAGCCACTCTTGAGCAATATCATAAAATTCGCAGTATTGAATTCAAACATCTAAAAGAAAAAGAAAAAAAGGAAAAATCCGAGGTTGTTGAAATTTTGACCGATTATGGGTTTAGAGGGAATGATCTTGAAAGGGCCACTGAAATTATTACTTCCAATCCCGAGGCTTGGGTGGATATTATGATGAAAAATGAATTTCATGTGGCCGATGAAAATATAAATCCTTTAAAAGGCGCAATGACGACTTTCATTTCTTTTATTATTGTGGGATTTATTCCTCTTCTTGGATATACGGGAAAGGCATTTTTGCCTTTTACCAACGATCAGGTTTTTATTTTTTCCGCTGTTCTTACCTTAGTTGCGCTTTTTATTGTCGGAGCGGTTAAATCCAAATTTTCACTTAAAAGTTGGCTGGTTTCCGGGTTTGAAACTGCGATGATTGGGGGTTTTGCCGCTTTAATCGCTTATTTGATTGGATTTTTCTTGAAGGGAATTGTCGGGTAGTACTTCATGGCTTTTGTTGATTTAGTTTTTGGTAACAGCTAGAATGATCGTACTATTTAACCTTTTTCTATGAAAAAATTTCTAGCATTGCTGATTGTATCTCTAAGTTTATTTTTATTTGGATGTGGCGGAGAAGATGCTGTCAAAGAGGAATCTTCAGTTGTTGATGTTAAATATAAAGGGGAAGAATTTGTTTCAGAAGACGGTAATTTTAAAATTAATTTTCCGAAAGAACCGGAGGTCTCCACAAGCACCGTTCCAACCGAAGTCGGAGATATAGCAATGTATACTTTTATGTATGAGGAAAGCGTTACAAAAGTATATTTGGTTTCTTATGCCGAGTATCCTACCGAACTCATGAAATCAGCTGATTCTAAAGAGCTTTTAAAAGGAAGTAAGGATGGGCAGGTTGCCAATTTGGGTGAAGGCGCAAAAGTCGACGAGGAAAAAGAAATTACTATCGGGAAATATCCGGGGACGTATTTTAAGGCGAATGGTGGCGGGTTTTATGTCGCGGCTAAAAATTATTTAGTTGGAAACAGGCTGTATCAACTTGTAATTATGAGAGACGGCAGTTATCCGAGCGATGAGGATGTTAAGGGGTTTCTGGATACGTTTGAGTTGTTAGAGGTTTCTTAGAGGTTCCCTGAAATAATTTCAACAGGTGCAATTTCTTTTAGTGCGCTTATGAATTTTTGTCCGTAGTCTCTTTCCAGTAATCTTGGATCTAAAATTATTGCTTTTTTTGATTTGTTTTGGTCTCCTTTAAGTCTGTTTATCAGTTTTTTTAAAGTGATTATTGTGCGCGGAATTTGTAATTCTTCAAACGGATTTTCGTAATTTTTGCTTAATGCTATCAAGGAAGGATTGCTTGGCGGATCAAAAGGGAGCTTGTGAATGAAAAGCGTGTCTATATCTTCAATTGTCTCCAGATTTTCCCATGTGTTCGGCGTAATCAGAAGCGCGGAATTTTGAGGAAGATGTTTAAATTGTTCCTGCAGTTTTCCGATTGATGCTGCAATTTGGCTGGCCATTGGAATTTTAGCCTGGCTTAATTTTATGGTAAAAAATTCAATCTGTTGTTTTGAAGTGAATACAATCGCAACTTTTTCATTGTTTGTTTTTATGTAGTTTATAAGGAAATTCGGTAATTGGTTGTTGTCCTTTTCGTTAATGCCTTTTGCAATTAAAATATTTAAATTTTCGGCTTTTTTTGAGAGTTTATGTATCGGGAGTTTTTCTTCCAATCCTGACAATGTTTTTATAAATTTGCCGTCGTCGTTTAAATCCACTGTTTCGTTTATTATTTTAAAATTCTTGCAATTATCTAGCAGGGATTTCACATTTTCCCTCGTTGATATCGGAATTGACCTAAAAATAATATCTCCTTTGAAGTCTTTTTCTATCCACATCAAACTGTTTTCCATGTCTTTTAAGCTTTGAAGCGAGTCTAAAAGTTTTAGATTGTTTTTCCATTGCTTTAAGTGCGTGGATGTTTTTTCGCTTACGATTTCTCCCAATTCTTTGGAAATTTCGATCAGGTTTATTGTCAGTGATTTTGCATCCGCCCATTCTTTACCGGCAATCAGTTCTTCGTTTATTGTTGCGTTTGCCGAAAAGGGGTTTCGATCGTTAAATTTCTCAAAAATCATTCCAAAGATGCCGAATAAAATTGTTGATTTCGATGTCAGGCTTTGAATTGCGTGATTTCCCGGATGGATTTCCTGAAGAGCTTTTAACGGCAGTAAAAAAGTTTCCAGTTTTAAATATATTGATGAGTGGAATTCAAGTGTTTGGAGAAAATTTATAAAATCGAATATGACGAGATTTATATCTTTAAGTTTGTGTTCAATTATGAAGTCATGAGTGCAGATTGCCGGGCAAGAAACATCTTTTTCCAAAGCTTTCCTGAAAAAATATTCATCCATCGGATTTTCGATGCTTTCATTGATATTTACTTGGTTGATAATTGCTTTTTCTTCATTAAAAAGAGTTACTTCACTAAGAAGACCGGTCTTTGTCGTTTGAAGCCAAACCAAATATTTTAAAATGGATTTTATTTCGTAATCTTCAAAAAATGATTTTTCTTCAAGGATTTTAAGTCTTTTTAGCGATATGTAATTTTTTTGGATGTCTATTTTTGACAGTGTGTCCGGCAATTCCGTGTGAATTTTGCGGAATAATTTGCCGGGCAGGGAAATGTAAGTATCTTTTGAAGAGTTTTCGGCTAAATCCTGTATTAATTTTGTGTATGGCGGGTCAATTTCAAAAAGCGCGGGAGTTTTAAATGCCAGGAGTTGTTGGCAGGTTGAGCCGATTGACTGTTGGCTGTTTGGTTCTATTATTGGTGGGATTTTTGGATGCAGTGATGTCTGCGTGTTTTGGGCTTTTTTGTTTGCTTTGGATTTGGTTCCCGTTTCCAATTTGGTTAGCAAGGTTTTAATGGGCCAGTTTGATCTTTGGGAAAGTATTTTTATTTTTTCAGCAAGCTGTGGATCCAGATTTTTAAATTCTTCAGCGAGTTTCAAAAAAAGCTCCATTGCCGCGACAGCATCATCCAAGGCGCGGTGCTTTTCCGCGTGAGGAAGATTTAATTTTTGTGTAAGAATTTCCAAACTGTAAGATGGCATGTATGGCAGAAAAATGCTTGAGAGTTGCTGTGTGTCGTACAAGTCGTTTTTAAGTTCAATTGAATTGTGCGCAAGAAAGCCCATGTCGAATTGGATGTTGTGTCCTACTATCGGAAGGTCGCCAATGAAGGATAAAATTTCTTTTACTTTTGTGTCGAAAGCTGGAGCGGTTTTTAAATCATTGTCCGTAATGTTTGTGATGTGGGTTACGATTTGAGGAAGAGTTACACCCGGGTTTATTAAGAAAGTGAGTGATTCTCGTTGTCCATTCATGTCGAATTTTATTGCGCCGAATTCAATAATTTTGTCTGTTGCAGGATCGAATCCGGTTGTTTCCAGGTCGAGAGAAACGAAGGCTGTGTTGGTATTATGAGATGCCATGTTTTTGGTCCGGTTATAATTTCGTTGTTATGATAGTACATTCTTTCCTTGCCGCTGCAAATTTTTAATTATCAACCTTAAATACCTAAAAAGGCAGAAAACAAAACAGGGATGAGTCTATTGTATATTTTTGACAATTCTTTGGGTATTGAATATAGTTGTATGATTTTCAAAAATAAAAAGAAAATCAAAGCCCTAGAAAAGCTCATTAAAATAAAAAACAAAAACAAAATTTCTTGCCTAGCGGTGAGAGCTGGAGCGAGTGAAGCAGGACAAGGTGTTTTGCTTCGCAAAACCTTTATTGATTAGGAGCTCGTTTTGCTCGCTCTGCTGTCCTCGCTAGGGGATGGCGTCTCTATAAAATTTAACATTTTATCAGAGAGCCGAAGATGTCTCGCCAGTGCGAGACACTGTCCTGCCCTTTCCCCCCGCTTCGCGCGGGTTGTGGCTAGGGAGAACAGGCGGCCGGTGGTGCGGCTGAAAACAACACTAAACCTTGGCTGGATTAAAAACAAAAACAAAATTCTCAGCAAAACAAAAATACTTGCTGCTAGACTTTTCTTCCCTCGCCCTAAAAAAGCGAGGTTTTTTTGTTGTGCGGTTTGTTGTGTGGGCTTAGAAAGTTTTTATAATGTTGAGGCTAAAAACGTTTCTATTTCACTGAGTGGGATTATCTCTCCTTGTCCTTGCATCTTTTCCAATAGGCTTAATAATCTTGTTTTTGCAGATTCAACGGGTGGTGGCAGGTTTCTCAACTCTCTCAATGCTCTTTTTATTCTTCTGAGTGTTCCTTTTGGCATACCTTGGGGGTGTAAAGTTTTTCCAAAATTTACAGCTCTTTCTACGGCATCGTAAAGATCTTCAGGTTTTTTGAATGTTTTTGTGTTTTCCATGTCTTGTACAGGTGAAGGAGATTCCGGAGGTTTTGCTGGTGCGGCTGTGGGTGATGCGGTAGGTGCTGTGGTGGGTTGAGTGGGTTTTTGTGCGGATGATGCGGCTGTCGGTTGGGTGGCAGTGGTGGCAGGTTGCAGAGCGGTGTCGGTTGTGGGAGCAGGCGGTTGGGTTGATAACGAATCTGTGTCTGTTGGCGTGCCGGTTGGATTTGTTGCCGACTCAAGCAATTCTTGTAGTCCCGTATTTTCTTTTCGCAGCTCTTCGATTTGTGCTCGTAAGGTTGTTAGTTGCGCTTCAAGTTCGGGGATGCGGGCTTTGAGAGCTTTTGTTTCCGCCGGTTTAGCTGGTTCTTTTGGGTGTGATTCGAGCTCAAGTACGCGGGCTTCGAGTGTTTGGACGCGGGTTCTTGATGCTTCGAGTTGTGCTCGTAAAGCTGGGGTTTCACTTGTCTGTTGGCGGAATGTTGCCAGTGTTTGCGAATCCACCTGAGTTGTTTTTAAATCTCTTAACTGCGCTGCCAGATTTGCCGATCTATCTTCTGCATCTCTGGCTCTGGCTATGGTATTTCTTAGCAGCTTTTCGAGTCTAGCGATTTCCTCACTTTGATCTTTTTCCAATACGATGTTTTTTCTCTCTATAGCTTTTTTTGCCTCTACTCTTGAGGCTTCCGCTTCTTCGGCGTCTCGGTTTGCTTTATCTAAAAGTTTTTTTGTGTTTATCAGATCTCTTGAGATTTCCTGCAGTTTTGCAGAAAGATCTTTTGTGCGCGCTTCTTCGGCGGCGAGTTTTTCTGATCTGTCTACTGCGGCTTGAAGTCTTAAATTTTCTTCTGTCAGTCTTGCGATTGTTTGTTCCGGTGTTTCTTTATTGAGCAAAGCAGTTCTTATTTTCGCGGATGTTCCGTGGCGGTTTCTTGTGGCTAATTCAT
>MFXA01000009.1 GCA_001787455.1 Candidatus Peregrinibacteria bacterium RIFCSPLOWO2_01_FULL_39_12
TTCCCTTGCACGCCGGCTTGTTCCAACAAGGAGTGTGGCGGTGACAAGTGCGGCGGCTCTTGCGGAACTTGTGCCAGCGGCAAAACCTGCGACAACCTCGGCAAGTGCGTAAACACAACCCCGCCGCCGCAGGAAGAAGGTCCTCCTCCCGAGGAAAACAACTGCAGTAACATGTACGATGACGACAAGGACGGGAAAGTTGACCTTGATGATCCCGACTGCGTGGGTGAAGTGGTCGCAACCGGCAAACTCTACATCGAAAATGCCGGCGAAGTCTTCATCCTGTACGAAGGTACAAATGAATACTTCTATTTCCTCGTCACAGAGGATATGACGATCACAATTCCTTACTCTCTCGAGCAAATGCCGGTAAAGGTGTGGGCGTATGCGGACAACATCGACTTCTCGTCCTCGCACGGATTCGACGTCTGGACGATGCCCATGTCCAAAGTCTATCCCTACTGGCCGGTCTACCCGCCGGAGCTTGTCATGATGGCAGGAACTTTCTTTGCCGTCTCGTGGGAAACTCCCCGTTGGACCAACATCTTCATGCAATATCCCAAAAATCTCTAACCCGCCACAAACAGACAACATGCCAAAAAGGGGGTTCGGACTGTTTTCAAAAAATAGTTCGAGCCCCAAAATCCCTCAAATCACTAACACAAATTCCCCCCTTGGTTTTGTTTTTGTAAAATGGACAATCGCTTCCGAAATTTTCATTCGTAAAGCCTCTTCATAAATTTTCGTAATTTCACGGCAAACCGCTATATCACGATCTCCAAGATATTCCTTAAGATCGCTTAACGTTCTGAGTATTCTGTGCGGAGCCTCAAAAATCACAATCGTGCGATGCTCTTCGGCAAGCGATTTCAACAATGTCTGCCTGCCTTTTTTAAGCGGCAAAAATCCCAAGTACAAAAAATTATGCATCGGCTTTCCGCTCATGACTATAGCGGCAAGCAAACTGGATGCGCCCGGTATCGGCACAATTTTCACATTTCCTTCTATAGCTCTTTTTATAAGACTGTATGCCGGATCCGAAATCCCCGGAGTTCCCGCATCAGAAACAACAGCAACCGATTTTCCTTCTTTTAATAAATTTACAATTTTTTCCAGTTTTTCATCGCCACTGTACGAATGATAACTCATCACGGGTGTACTTATCTCATATTTTCTCAATAAAATTTGCACATGGCTTGTATCTTCGGCTGTGATCAAATCAACTTCTTTAAGGATTCTAATTGCACGAAGTGTCATATCTTCAAGATTTCCGATTGGAGTTGAAACTATGTAGAGCATTTTTGTTGGTTATTATTTTGTGTTATTCCCGGTGATTTTATATAAATCGGTTCTATCATTTTTACCGTGTTTTTACCTAAAGATTCGATGGCTGTTTTTATTATTTCACCGAACGATTTTTCGTTATTTATAAATTTTATTCCTTTCAGTTGTTTTTTTTGATCTTCCGTAATGTCGCCGCAGACTGTTTTTATTTTTTTAGATTTCAGAATTTGTTCAGCTTCGGACAATTTAAGAAGTTCCGGTTTGGAATTTTTATTCTCACTGAAATATAATCCTCCTTTTCCCGCATAAATCAAAACCGAGGAATCACCCGCCACGTGCCAATATTCAAATGCAGATATGCTAAAAAGACGGCAATTTAAAAGATATGCAAGTGTGTTCGCAACAGTAACTCCTATACGAAGTCCTGTAAATGATCCCGGTCCTTTTATGGCATAAATCTCATCTATGTCGGTGTAATTTTTATTTTTTTTCTTCAGAAGATTGTGAATAGCCGGCATCAATTTTTCCGCTTCGCGATTTTCCGCATCCCACGAATCTTCGGCAATTATTTCCGTATTTTCAAGCAATGCAATTGCCGTTTTGGATGACGCTGTATTTATAGCGAGTGTTAACATGTAGGTGTTCGCTTCGCGAACGTTGTTTATTAGCCCCGCTGAAGGCGGGGTGTCAGTAGCTTTTAGATATTTCGATTCCGGTATAATAATGCTTTAAAATTTCCTCGTATGTAAAGCCTTGTTCAGCCATTCCTTTTGTGCCGCATCCGCTCATTCCAACCCCGTGACCTAAAAATTCCGTGCCGTCACAATATGAATCATCCACACTTATAAGATAAGGCGCATCCCAATTCCAAACTTCTTTTGCGCTTTTTGTTTTGGTTCCGTCACTTTGATTGAAGTACGGAGTTTTAACAAGTGTTCCTTCATAAATTACAATCTTCCCGTATGTCGCATCTACTGCGGCGGAAACATTTGGCGAACGTTTCTCAAATCCATATCCTAAATATTTTTGGCTTGTGTTTGGATCATCATCCAAATTGTACGGCTTGCCCGGAAATTTTTCATCCACATCAATATAGTATTTTGCGTAAGTGCGCGCCGCTATCGCTATCGCTTTTATTTTCTCCGGCAATTCGGAATTGGAAACTTCACCAAGCCCTTTAAGATAACTTTCCAGCTCCAATTCATTTATCACAACTAAGGAACCGTCAACTTCTCTCACCTCCAAAATCCCCCGATATTCATTATCGTTAAGATCCAAATTCCATGCCGGTCTGTGTTCAAAGTTTTTAATTTGCAAAATTGAATTTGATTTGGGGATAAAACGTATCGGCTCATTCTTCAAAAATATAATTTCCTCGGCTTTAACCTGATATTTACCATCTTTCACTTCCACTTTCGCTGTACTGCCCGCGTTGAGAGTTGTGACAAGCGAACTTCCGCTATAAATTTCAAATGCTCCGTTTGCAGTAATTTCAGGAATTTGCGTATCTTCAGGGAAGCTGAGTTTTACACGGATATCAGGGCTTTCCGTGGCTTCTTTAAGTTTTTCTTCAACCACCGTATAAGTTATAGAAACCGGCAGAGGCAAGAAAGCTTTATCTTTAAGACGCGGTCGTAAAAACATGTTTTTTTCTCCCACATCTTCATCCGCATCAACAACCGCATTAAAGTTTATTTCTCCCACTTCTCCTGTTTTTACTTCGGAGGGAGATAGGGTTAAATCGTTTATTTTTAAATCTTTTTCCTTCAGAAAAGCCACGGAAAGATCTTTTTTATTCCACGGCTTGCTTCCCACGTTCCTGAGTTTAACCGAAACCGTATAAATTTTCCCCTTTTCCCATTCGCTCACTAAAGTTTTTGCGACCAAAGCTCCATCATAATCTTTTTCATAAACTATTGTTTCAAAAGAAAGATTTTGGGAGATAAAAACAGCGTCTTTAATAACAGGTTTAAATACTTCGTTGTAGTAGCCGCCTTTGCTTGGAGCTTTCAGTTCCAATTTAAATGTGGCAATGCCTTCAGGTTTAACATTACTTTCCGTCAGTGTCGCTAAAATTTTTGTCTTTTTTGCAAGAAATTCACTATTTTGGTCTTCGCGAAGCTCTATTTTCCATGCCCCCGACTTTTTCCATGTAACATTTCCGGTATTTTTCAATTTCACATATCCTTCAAATTTTTCACCGATTTTCATGATTTTTGGAGGATATTTTGTTTCAACGATGTCAAATTTATAAATTGGCTGTGCAACTATTAACGGAATTATTAAAGCATCTTTAAGTTTAATTTTTCCGTCAATTAAAAGCGAAAGATTCAATGATGAATTTAAACTTTTTTTATTTGACTGTATTTTGAATTTGAATGTTGCCGTATTTCCGGATTTAACAACCGCTTCCTGCATTTTTGCGATGGTGTCATTTTCGCTCCCGATAAATGAAACCGTTCCATCGAAATCATCGAACTGCTGAAATTTAAGAACTGTTCCTGTTCCCCAATCTTTGGTTCCGATATTTTCCATTTTAATTATAATTTCCCGCGTTTCCTCCGGATTAAGTTCAATGAAATAAATTTCGCTTGAATTCTGAAGGTCGTAATCCTGTACGAATTTTTGTTTTTTCGTGAAATCCTGAGCCGCAAGCGCTCGTATTACCGGCAGTTTTTCATAAAGATATTGTCCGGGACATGTTGTCGGCATTATGTCGCGGTGTCCAAAAATATTATCCATATCTTTTCCACGGAACATTGATGTCCCCAAAGGATTTATATCGTGTATCTGCGCTTTTTTATAAATGAATTGACCTATCGGAAGAAATAATTTTTCCGGAACCGGGGCTTCTTCGAAATTTCCCAAAATCGCTATCCCTATCGATCCGTGGTTTCCGGGACCCGAATGTCCACCTATTACTCCTTCCCCGCCATAACGACCTTCATAAACAATGCCGTCCTGATCGACAATGTAGTTATATCCAATATCCCCCCAACCGCGTTTTACTGCGTGATAATAATAAATATCTCTTATCGCCTGTTTCGGATCATCCAAATTTTTGGTGGTTGCCGTGTGATGAATTATAAATTTTTCAACTTTTTCAGGATATTGCAGAGGCCATTTATATTTATCCCCGTTTTCGTCCGCTTCAACAATTTTTGAATATTGAAGTTCTTCCGCATATTTTGCATGGAAATCTTCATCATATTCCAACTCGACATCAAGACTGTTGTCGCTTACGTAACGATAAGATTCGTTTGCTCCCCATTCCGCACGGCTCACCACTTTGCTCGACGGCATTGAATAAGCCGCATACTTTTCTATCTCCGCAGAATCTGCAAGAGCGCCGATTTTTTGATTTTCCTGTTTTTCGAAAGAAACTGTTCTTATGAATGTCCATTCAATATCTTTAACTATCGGCGAAGAAACTTTATCCCCATGTAATATGAATTTATACTGGAACGATTCCGCCGGATTTGTGGCCGCCGTTGCGTATTTCCTTCTGCCTTCATTTGGAGGAGTAAGAGTATCCTCTTCTTCTTCAAGTTCAATCCAAGACGTCCACTTTCCTTCAGTTTCAAATCTAATTTCAGCTTCGACTTGCAGATCATGCGAAAATTCTATCCATGATCCTCCGACTGAAGTAAATTTAAACCCGGGATTTTCCTTCTCGGAAACAAATATTTCCATATCTTTAAACGGCTTAAACAAAGGCGTTATGGAAGCAATACTTCTTCCACCAATTGTTATAGGATTGGGATTTATGATTGTTGATACTTTTGTGGCATCTATTTCTTGAGGAGCAACAGCCTGAAAACCGATCGACAACAACCATGATGCGACTAAAAATATTGTTAAAAGTGCTGCTTTTTTAAAAAATTTCATGCGGCTATTATAACATAGTACCTATTTTCCCTTTACAATAAGGCTTTTTACAGCTAGAGTTGCTCTCGCAAAATACACTTGTAGGTCTTAAATGACTTAAAAGTTTTTTCTTTTTTAGTTATAATCCTTCAATTTTTAATGCCATTTGCGTTATGGACATCTCTTATAACTTGAGGTATCAAAAACAAAATTTTGCCAACAGAGTCATCGTTGACAAAGAAGGCGAAATTATAATCTATGGAAAAGGCTTTAGGCTCAAAGGCAAGGGCGCAACCGACAAAGGTGAACTTATAAATTTTTCCGAAATTAAAGAATTTTATTACAGAAATGATAAAATATTTTTCATCACTTTTAACAAAGAAAAATATACATTGTCAGATGCCGGCACTCAGTTTGGTCAGTTGATTGTTGATATTTACAAGGCAAGAAACGAGTTTTTAATGGATGCGCTTTTCATGAAAGGCGGCAAGCTTAAAGCTGAATTTGAAGGATATTTTCAAAGAGTAAGCAAATTTGCCAAGCCTATCAATAAAGGGAATGCGAAACTAAGAATTTACGAAAGCAGTATGGTTGTTATCCCCTCTTCTCAGGACGCGTTCAGTCTCCATTTCAATTTTGTTAATTCTTATGAATTCGAAGACCTTGAATATACGTTAAAAGTTGTGATGGATGATGAGACCACTATTTTCTTTTCACAACTTGGAAATGATTTCGAACTGTTTCAAGAAAAAATGGAAACTGCGCTTGGAGGAATGTATGGAACAGTTGTAAATGATATTTTGAAAGAAGTTTTTATGGAGTTTCACTCCGCTGTCCTTCTTAAACTTGCATATAAAATGAAGGGCGGCAAAGCTGTGAGCCTTAAAGAAATTCAAAAAATAGACAAGGATTTGGCCAGTGCCGTTGAAAATTTTATTTTCAAAGACGACAATGTTCTAAAAGAAAAAATGTCGGTTTTAAAGAAAATTACAGACGAAAATAATGTTTTTTACGGAATCGCCAAAGATGATACCGTCAAAAACAGTTATATACGATGGCTTATGTACAGCATTGTCGATAAAAATATCGTTGCGTTTTGCATCCTTCCAAGATGGATTTCCGAAGGACAAAAAGATTCTTCGCCGCAAAATGTCAAGTATGAAACTTACTTCTATAAAATAATCATGGAACAAGGAACTCCCGCGCTAAAAGTTGAAGACAAATTAAGGGAAATCAACCAAGCGTTGGTAAATTTACATTTTGTTAAAGACCCCTGTTATAAGGATAAAAGAGAGCTTAAACATTCCCCTTATCAGTATGCAATCAGAAAACTCCCGTATTTAAGAATTTTAAGAAAATCTTTTATTGGACAGGCAAATGCCGCTGACGCAAAAGAATGGCAAAAACAAGCCGAGGAAATTTTAAAGTGCTCAAGTTTATAAAAATTTTTACTTGCCTGCGATTAAATTTTTCGATTAGAATGCTGGTGCAAAAAATTTAACTTTTTATATGACAGTACATTTCACCGATGAAAATTTCGAGGCGGAAGTTTTAAAATCCGATTTGCCCGTGCTTGTTGATTTTTATGCCGATTGGTGCGGACCCTGCAAAATGATGGCTCCCGTCATCGAGGATCTTGCAAAAGAATACGAAGGGAAGTGGAAAATCGGGAAATGCGATGTTGATGAATCGCCTAATACCTCATCCAAGTACGAAATTCAAAGCATTCCCACATTATTGTTTTTTAAAGACGGGAAGATAGTGGATCAAGCTGTAGGATTTCATGCGAAGGACGCGATCCAATCAAGGCTTAGAGACCCTTCTTAATGACATGTCTTAACGTTTTTTCTTGAATTTCTCAGCCGCTTTTACCGCCAATTTATCCACAAGATTATTGTATTTGTTTGAATCATGCCCTTTTACCCATGTCCATGAAATGTCCAGCCATGCGCGAAGCCTTTCAATACTTTCCCAAAGATCCTTATTCGCTTTCCTTTTCCATCCCTGGTTCAAACTTTGTATAAGAAGATTTGAATCGCTGTAAATAATAATTTTTTGCGAATAAAGATCACCGTCGCTTAATCCCGAATCGTTATGCATCCATTCAAGCGCTTTTATAACCGCCATCATTTCCATTCTGTTATTCGTTGTTTTTTCTTCTCCTCCCGAGAGATGGATTTCTTCGCCAGTAAATAAAATTATGGCTCCCCATCCTCCAAATCCCGGATTTCCCAAGCAGCTTCCATCTGTATAAATTTCAATTTTTCCGTCATGCATACTGTGATTTTAATATAAAGACTCGTTGATGGAAAATAAAAAAATGACTTTACCCCTAAAAAAGAGTATCATTGTTGAGGAATCCATGAAATTCCTTAGTAAATTTTAATCTTAAAATATTATGGCGGAAGTTGTTATTTATACAAAGTCTTATTGTCCTTTTTCACTGGAATGTAAAAAGTTTTTTAAGGAGAAAAATGTTGAGTTCGAGGAAAAAGAAGTTGTTGATGATAATCCTTTGGGAAACGAAATGATAGCAAAATCCGGCGGCAGGACGGATACTCCGCAAGTTTTTATAAATGGACACCATATCGGAAGTTTTGACGATGTAAAAGCACTTGAGGCCCAAGGGGAGCTTTCTAAGATGCTAAATTTATAATATGAATAAGTTGGTGACTTTGCTTGGATTGGTTGTTGCTTCTTTAGTTATTTTTCGCTTCCATACCGGTCAATATAACCTTAATGATGCTTTTAAAGTTATTGATTTGGAGGATGAGGCGGAAAATGCGGAGAACGGAAAAGAAAGTGATGTAATTATAGATAATGTTATTTCAGCCGATGAGAGTAAAATTTATGGAGCGGTGGTTAATCCTAAACTTGGCGATAAAGCGTTAAAAAAAATCTTATCCGAAGTCTTGGATAATTCTTACGGAGGGACAGTAGTTGTTATTGCCGAAAATCCGTCGCTTAGAGGCGCAAGCGATATAAGCGCGGTATCTTCTTTTGATGGAGAACAACTTGGAGATATTACGATAGATCAAAATTTATTATCCGAATTGACTTCAAATGATGATTTGGAAATCGGTGTTTTTAAACGTGTTTTTAAAGAGGGTGCCACTGTAAAAAAAGTTTTGTCGTTAATACGTGAAACATCTCCACAAAAAAAAAGTTTACCAATTTTGCTTAAAGACAGTGCCGATAAGGATGCCCTTATTGCCCTTTCCAAAAAACTTTCAAAACATGACAATTTAATTATCATTTCTTTAAGTACTTTTAACGATGTTCCATTTCACAATGAATTTAAGCGGGAGGTTTTAAATAATTTTGACCCTGAAGGAGCTTTGCAGTTGGACGTTTCGAGTAGCCCCTCTGTTTATGTCCTTATGAATTATTTGGAAGATGTTGGCGCAAAAAAAATGCAAATATATGAGAATGATTCGGGCGGATCCATCCTTACTTTCCATGAAGGGAAATCAAATGAATCCGACCGCGACCTTACGATTTTAGCTTTTGGGGATATTATGCTTGGCCGCTATGTAAGAGTTTTGATGGATTTATACGGAGCTAATTATATTTTTGAAAATATCAGAGGGCAGGAAGGGCAATTTTTCAAAGGTTCGGATGTTGTTTTCGGGAATCTTGAAGGACCAATAAAAGGTACAGGTAGCAAGGGCGGGAAATCGCTGGTATTTTCTTTTAATGAAGACATTGTCGGCTTGCTTAAAAAACATGGATTTAACTTGGTTTCAATCGCCAATAATCATGCTATGGATCAAGGAGCAAGCGGCAGGGAAAGTACCGTTTCCGCTTTGGATAATGGGGGGCTTCCGTGGTGCGGTCATCCGAGCGAAGTTGATTCGAATAGCGTTTATTATGGCAATGTGCTGGATAAAAAATATGCTTTTGTTTGTTTCCAGGATGTAACTTCCAAACTTGATGATGCCTCAGCCGTTCAAATGATTTCAAATATTCGTCCGAATGTGGATTATTTGATTGTTTCCGTTCATTGGGGATATGAATATAAACATAAAGCGGATTTCAGGACGCAAATTGAGCCAGGCAAGGCTTTTATAGATGCCGGCGCCGATTTTGTGATCGGACATCATCCGCATGTCGTTCAGAATTTTGAAGTATATAAAGGCAAAGTTATTTTTTATTCGCTTGGAAATTTTGTGTTTGATCAGTATTGGTCAAATGATACGCAGGAAGAATTGGCGATTGGGATTGTTTTGGATGACGAGGCCGATTATGAAGCTAATTTACGTACAAAAGTTTATTTGTTCCCGATGAAGAGTGAAAGATCTAAATCCAGGCTTTTAAACAGTACCGAATATTCCAAGTGGATTGAAAAATTTATTTCGTACGGAGATTATCCTGAAAATTTAAAAGACCAATTGAGGAACGGCGTAATTGAAATAAACTCCGAATTTTAGTATAATTCTTGTAAAGAGGGCGAAAAAAAAGTTAATTAACTACTGCAAAATGAAGATTAAATTCGCCGGCGCAGCCGGCGAGGTAACCGGGTCGAAGCATTTAATTACTTTCAACAACAAAAAAATACTTCTGGATTGCGGAATGTTTCAGGGGAAACGCAAGGAGTCCGATGAAAAGAACCGCACTTTTCAGTTTGATCCCAAGGAAGTTGACTGTGTAATCCTTTCACATGCGCACATGGATCATAGCGGAGATTTGCCGATTTTAGTCAAACAAGGATTTAAAGGTTCGATTTTTTGTACGCATGCAACCCGTGATGTATGCAATTACATGCTTTGCGACAGCGCATTTATACAGGAAAAAGAAACCGAATGGCTGATAAAACATAAAAAATTTACCGATCATGAGATCCCGGAACCTTTGTATACGATGAAAGATGCCGAAAAAACTTTAAAACTGTTTCAATCCATTGATTATGAACAAAGTTTTGTTGTTGAGGATGGAGTTGTTGCATCTTTTTATGATGCCGGACATATTTTAGGATCTTCTCTTATCCACTTGGTTTTGTATGACAAAAAAACGAAGAAACATTTAAGACTTTGTTTTACCGGCGATCTTGGAAGAAGGGGGCTTCCGCTTTTGCGCGATCCCCAGCCTATTCCTGAAGCCGAAATCCTTATTTCGGAATGCACTTACGGGAACCGTCTTCACCCCGCTTTAAATACAATCGAGCATGATCTTTCCATCGTTATAAATGAAGTATGCAAAAAAGGAGGGAAGCTTATTATTCCGGCGTTTGCCCTCGAGCGCGCACAGGAAATTGTTTATCATTTAAATATTTTGAGATCAAAAGATCTTATTCCTTCAATTCCAATGTATGTGGACAGCCCTCTCGCAGGGAATATAACCGAAGTTTTCCGTAGCCATCCGGAATGTTTCGATCAAAAAACTTTTGAAGAATTTTTACAACATGGCGATAATCCGTTTGGGTTCAGCGATTTGAAGTATACCCGCGATGTTGAGGAATCAAAATCTTTGAACGAAAAAAGAGGACCTATGATAATTATTTCCGCATCAGGCATGTGCGAGCATGGCAGAATTTTACATCATCTGAAAAACAATATTGAAAGTGAAAAAAACACTGTTTTAATTGTGGGATATCAAGCCGAACACACATTAGGCAGAAAGCTTGTTAAAGGGCAAAAACAAGTAAATATCCTTGGAGATTCTTACCGTGTGAAGGCAAGTGTTTATGTGATGGATGCTTTTTCCGCGCATGCGGACAGAAGCGATCTTTTGGACTATATCGGAAGAGTGAAGGGGGTAAAAAAAATCTTCCTTGTACACGGCGAGCAAATACAATTAAACGCGTTTTCGTCCGCGTTGGCTGAAAACTGTTATAAAGATGTGTATATTCCAAAATATGGGGAGGAGATCGAGATTCCGTTTGAGTAATTCACTTCCAGTTAGCTAAAATTCTTTTGAATACTGATTTTTCGTATGCTTCTAAATTCGCTATTTTCACCTGTGCGACTTTGGTTTCCATTGCCGCTTTTGCAACCATTCTTGCAACTCGCGGAACAACCCTTAAATCGAATTGTTTCGGCACTATGTAGAATTTATTTAAAGATGATGGGCTTGAAAATATTTTTGCTTCTTTCGGATAAGCTTTTTTAAGAATTTTTAAAATCTTTCCGCTTGCCGGTTCGTTAACAAGTTCGGCTATAGCTTTCGATGCCGCTATTTGCATTGCCATATTTATGGTTTTTGCACGAACATCCAAGGCTCCCCTAAAAATTCCTGGGAAGCCAAGGGAATTGTTTATTTGATTCTGAAAATCGCTTCTTCCAGTGGCCACAATGTAAGCCCCCGCAGAGAAAGCATCTTTAGGCATTATTTCCGGAATCGGATTTGCCGCGGCAAAAATTATTGGCGACTTGTTCATGTTTTTTATCATTTCCGGCTTTAATACTCCCGCGGCCGAGACTCCAATAAATACATCGGCATTTTTAAGAGCTTCCCCAAGGCCTATCGAGTTAGGAGTCGCTTGTTGCGCAAAATTTCGCTTTTCATCATTTATGTCATCTCTGGAATTAACCACCAATCCTTTGCTGTCGCATAAAAATATTTGTTTTTTAGATACTTTGTACTCGAGAAGAAGTTTTGCAATCGCTATTCCAGCCGCTCCCGCTCCGCTCATCACAATTTTTATATTTTCAAATTTCTTGCAGGCAAGTTTCAAGGCGTTTGTTAATGCCGCTGTCACAACTATCGCAGTGCCTTTTTGATCGTCATGAAAAACAGGGATACCCATTTCCCCGCTCAGTTTTTCCTGCAAATCAAAACATGTCGGCGCCGCGATATCCTCCAAATTTATTCCTCCAAATGAAGGTTCCATCGCCTTAATTGTCGAAACAAAATAATTTAAATAATCGTCGCCTGTCCCACCACCCAAATTTAAACAAATCGGATAAGCATCTATATCCGCGAATTTTTTAAAAAGGACTGATTTTCCCTCCATTACAGGCAAGGCGGCCAGCGGTCCTATTTTACCAAGTCCTAAAACAGCCGTTCCGTCCGTGATAATCGCCACGCTGTTTCCGCGATTTGTGTATGAAAAAACTTTT
Source organism: Candidatus Peregrinibacteria bacterium RIFCSPLOWO2_01_FULL_39_12 (assembly GCA_001787455.1). Classification (GTDB taxonomy): domain Bacteria; phylum Patescibacteriota; class Gracilibacteria; order UBA1369; family LOWO2-01-FULL-3; genus 2-01-FULL-39-12. Next base: position 12,210 of record MFXA01000009.1, read on the forward strand.
TCTTTGTCTTTGGATATTTCAATACACGGTTCAGCTACGCCCGGAGTGTAAGCCAAGGTTAAATCCTTCTGTGTTTTGACAGGTTTTGAAGAAGTGATTTTAAGCTTACCTTGCGGAAAGGAAGAGTGATATCTCAAGGATTCTTTGCGTAAATCGAATGTCATAATTTATTTAATGATAAACTGGTCTCTTTTCGGACCCACTCCAAGCCCTGCAATTTTGCATCCGCAAAATCTTTCAATAAATTTTGCTAAATCTTTTAAAGATTCTGGAAGTTTTTCAAATTTCCTAATCTTTGAAATGTCATAATTAAATCCTTCTTTATATTCTATTTCCGGTTTTACTTTATAGTATGTATCGGAAGATCCCGGCACGTAATCAATTTTTTTACCTCCAAGCCTATATGACACAACCAAAGGGATTTTTCTGTATTTTGTCCGGCTGTACTCATTTAGAAGATCGCATTTATTTATTACAAGATCATTTACGCCGTTTAATTTTATCGCATATGAAAGCTGTACCAAATCAAACATTCCCACTCTTCGCGGACGTTTTGTAACCGTTCCATATTCACCCGATAAAATTCTCAAAGCTATTCCAATTTTAAAATCATCGCTTGATTTAATGAAATCTGAAACATTGTATTTTTTTTCAACTTCTTGATTGTATTTTATTCCCTCATCCGCCATGCAGTATTCTTCCGATTTTTTGCCTCCCATTTCCGATGCAAATGGACCGTTTCCAACGCGTGACATTATCGCTTTGGCAATGCCTATTGTTTTTCTGTAATAATTTATAGAAAGATCTCCGCCGACAAACGCAGAAGAAGCGATTGTGGAACTGGAAGTCACATATGGAACGGATCCCTTTGTTACATCCAGCATTACCGATTGTGCGCCTTCAAAAAGAACTTTTGCTCCTTTTTCCACTTTTTTTTGAAGAAATAGAGTGTCGGTTTCTATGTATTTTTTAATCAATCTGAATGCAGAGGAAAGATTTTTAATCTGAATTTCAGGATTTTCCGTTTTTAATTTATAGAATTTAGCCGCTTCAATTAAATTATTTTTTATATTTTCAAAATATTTTTTCTCATCTTCCAAAAGATCCCCCAACCGGATATTTAAAAGACGATTGCCGTACATCCTAAACGCTTTATCCGCATAACACGGACCAATTCCGTTTTTCGTACTTCCGACCGTTTTTCCTATTTCCGTATCTACAAGGATGTGATGAGGCTGGACAACACTCGCCTGACAGGAAATTTTAAGGCGATTTTTTAATTTTATTCCAAGATTCTTAACTTTTTCAATTTCTTTTGCAAGTTTTTCAATATTTACGACGCATCCCGAGCCTATATACAAAATTTTATCTTTATAAAAAATTGCCGAAGGGATTTGGTTTAATGCAACTTTTACTCCTTCTTTGGTTTCAATTGTATGACCCGCGTTGGCTCCGCCGTTAAAACGGGCAATTACGTCATAATTTTTCGCCAAAAAATCCACAACTCTCGCTTTCCCTTCATCTCCATATTGAAGACCGATAAGGATGTCTGCGTAGCCTTTTTTTAGGGTTTTATTTGATGTCATTTTTTTGAAAAAGCATTGCTCAACAAGCCCGCTTAAAAATTATATGATTTAAGGAAGATTGTCCAATTGAAAAATTTTAATCTCACCGGATATTGACGCACCGCGAGAAATGAAGGTTTACCGAGGCGAGATATTCGATGCGATTCGTACCGCCGCCGCTCAAGCTACTCAATCTCCACAGGCGGCAGTTTCATCGTAAACAACCAGTGCTCACCTCATTTGCTTTTTCTTTTTTGTCTTATTCTGTCCGTTTCGGATAACATCATTTTTCTTAATCTTACGCTTTTTGGAGTTACTTCAAGATATTCGTCGTCTTTCATAATTTCCAAAGCACGTTCCAAATTTAATTCGTTTGGAGGAGTGAGCCTTATCGCTTCGTCGGAACTGGCCGCTCTTGTATTGGTCAAATGTTTTCCTTTTATCGGGTTTACATTCAAGTCGTTGCCTTTGGAAACATTCCCGATAATCATGCCTTCATAAACCTGAGTGTTTTCTCTTATGTAAAGAGTTCCGCGATTTTGCAAATTGTATAACGCATAAGACAAAGCTTTTCCGTTTTCTATAGAAATCATTGCTCCCGCTTCGTGGTTTGCGATGTCTCCGGCATATGGTTTAAATCCAAGGACTTGAGTGCATAAAATCCCTTCTCCGCGAGTGTCTATTATAAAATCCCCTCTATATCCCAAAAGTCCGCGTGTAGGAATTTCAAATATTATCCTTGTATGTTTTTGGTTTTGATTTTGTTTCATTTCAGTCATTATTCCTTTTCTTCCGGACATTTTTTCAATTACCGCCCCTGCCATTTCACTTGGAACATCTATTGTAACTTCTTCAAACGGCTCCAGCGTTTTCCCGTTTTCTTCCTTTAAAATTACATGAGGCCGCGATACTTGGAGTTCATATCCTTCTCGTCTCATATTTTCAAGTAATATGGCTATATGAAGCTCTCCTCTGCCATCAACTTTATAATATTCGGACAGCGAAAAATCCACGCGCAGACCCACATTCACCTCCAATTCTTTTTCCAATCTTTCCCTGATTTGACGATTTGTAATCAACTTTCCTTCCCTGCCAACAAACGGTGAGCTATTAACCAAAAAATTTAACGAAATTGTCGGTTCATCAATTTTTATTGCAGGAAGAGGTTTTTGATCTTCATTTGAACAGATTGTTTCTCCAATATATATGTCCGGAAGCCCTGCGATCATCACTACATCACCTGCATTCGCCTCAGCAACTTCTTCCCGTTTTATTCCGCGAAACGTGAATATTTTTGCAATTTTTCCTTGTCTCGTTTCTCCCGAAGGTTTTTTAATAAAAACATTATCCGCCTGGCGTACTTTCCCATTGTAAATTCTTCCAACCGCCAAACGCCCGAGAAAATTATCATATCCGAGATTGAAAGGCTGAATTTCCAAGGGCTTATTTTGCGCCGATTCTTTCGCTGCCGGTGGTACTTTCTGAAGAATTACGTCAAGCAGTGGAGACAAATCTTTCGATTCATCTTTTAAATTTATTTTTGCTATTCCAGCTTTTCCATTCGTGTAAACTGTCGTGAAATCCAGCTGTTCATCGGTCGCCCCCAAATCCAAAAATAATTCAAACACCATTTCATGAACAATTTCCGGTCTTGCCGCAGGTTTATCAATTTTATTTATTACAACTATCGGTTTAAGCCCAAGTTCCAGGGATTTTTTTAACACAAATTTTGTTTGTGGCATTGGTCCTTCCTGCGCGTCAACAACCAAAAGCACCGAATCAATGGATCTTAAAACACGTTCAACTTCAGAGCCAAAATCGGCATGCCCCGGAGTATCCACAATATTAATTTTTACGCCTTTATAAAAAACTGATGTGTTTTTTGAATAAATCGTAATCCCGCGTTCCAGTTCCAAATCGTTGCTGTCCATACTTACACTTACATCTTCTTCAACCATTCCGGTCTGCTTCATCAATTTATCGGTCAAAGTTGTTTTGCCGTGATCTACGTGCGCTATAATTGCTATGTTTCTTATTTCCATAAATTTCCAGATGTGTTTTGCTGACGCAAAACTTTGATGGCTATGCCCCGCTAAGCGTGGCTGGGCTAGGAAATTTCGCAAAGCAAAATTTCTGTGGGTTGCATTCTATCGGAGATTTTGATTTTGCGATAGGCGAATATTCATGGTTAATCGCCAATATCCGGTCTATCGGTTATGACAAGGTCCGCCCCGGTTTCCACTATCGCCTTTTGGATATGTTTTTCCGACACTCCCCATACTGCAACATTCACTCCTTTTTCATGAATCAATTTTACTAATTTTGGACCCGCCAGAATTGCCGGCACACATACATACTCTACCGTTTCGAGTACTTCATCTGGCGGTAATTTTGTAAAAATTCCGAGAAGATTATTGCCGTTTTCATTTGTTTCGCTGATTTTTTCGTCATTAACCGTGATGCACGTTTTAGCCAAATCTTTTTCGAGGTGTCCTCCCGAAAATTTATCAATAACCTTACATATTTCCATCATTTTTTTCTGTCCCAATCTCTTTAAAAATATACCAAGTCCCTTCAATTTATATATGGGGATATAGCAAAATATAAGCGGTCTTTTTTTCCTTAGTTTTCGAGCTGTCTTTAATATTTGGAAATTAAAGCCCACTACAAAATGCCTATCGGCTATCGGGATATATTCATGTCTGGTTTTATGTTTCTGATCGGTTTCTTCTATTACGGGATCCAATTCTTCAACTATTCCAAGTTCTTTAATATCAAAAAAGATAACGATGTTTTGATTTTCATCCTCTGCGAAAATTCTTAAAGCTTGTGACAGTTCGGTAAAACAATCTTTCGGATTTTCGATGTGATCAATCGGATCATGGCTTAAATATATTTTTCCATCTATCCCCCATCTCAAATCTATTTCTATCTGTTTTTCGCCGCCTTTCATTGCCGCAATAAGCGCTTCTTTGGAGTTTTCCCTATATCTTCCATATCCCAGCGCTCTGTGAGAAACAATAAATTCTTTTAGATCAAATGGCAGTTTTGCCGCTTTTTCGGCGGCAATTTTTAGCTGATTTTCAAAATCACTCCAAGATATTTTAATTTTATTCAAAAATTCGAATTTTTCGGCAAGCGATGTGGCGATAAGTGACAAAAATGAGGAAATTCTGTTTTCTTTCCCAAAAATTTTTTCAAAAAAAGCTTTAACCGAACCCGGGGAAAGCATTTCCTTTAATGCGCTTGGCATCCTGCTGATTCTTTTTTGCACTCCAGTAAGCTCGTCCGCCAAAATGTTGACTATATTTTTTCTTTTTGTCTTAGAGTCATTAACCTCGCTAGGCTTTTCAGCCTGTTTTGGTGTTTTTTTAGATGGATTTTCGTTTTGTTTTTCCATGGAATTTACCGTTTGGAGCGGGTAACGGGAGTCGAACCCGTCTCTCGACCTTGGGAAGGTCATATAATAGCCGATATACGATACCCGCTTGTTAGTTGAATTTTAGAAAAAACTGCGTGTATTTTAATCTTATCTTTAAATTGTGACAAGAATCGCTCAAAAAAAATCGCCAAAAATCTAATAAAATCGCACGTCGCCCGTTGCCACATACTATTGACTGATGTCCACAAATACAGTACAAGGTTTCTCGCGTAGTTTTTAATATTTTATATGTTGCAACCGATTATACCAGATAGGATAGAAGATGACGAGACTGGAAAAGCCAAAGAAGCTGATCGCCCCAACCCCGCAAGAATGCCTAGAAGGCTTGAAAGACATGAATCTTCTGCAATCCTCGAAATTGAAGCAGGATCAGGCTTGTATAGCACTCCATGGACACGCAGATTGGACAATCTTACCACTCCCTCCGGATGTATACAGATGATTTCCGATCCGGAGCATTTGCCTACTACAACTTTTATCAAACAGTTATGTATGGACCATGGCAGATTTGTTGCGTTTGTTCCAAGATATCTTAAATTTATTCTGAATGAACGACTCATCGAAGGTGACTGGAGACAGGAAGAAAATCAACTTATTGAAGAACAAAGAAGTCTTTTGAGGACTCTCCTTTCTAAGATAGGTGTTATTCATCCTAATCTAGAACCTTCTGAAATGCCTGACGATTGGGATTTAACAACCAAACTAACGGGCGGGAATGAAAACTGCGCTCCTTTTTTTGCTTCCGTATGGTACTTGGTAACTCAAGGAGCATTGAAAATTGTAGGGAAAACCTGTCAAGGAGTTATTTTGGAGCCGACTGAGAAGTTGTTTAATTTCAGCGGTAGCTTGGAAGAAGATTCCGATTTAGAGCAAGCTATCGCGTAATTCGTTGGCAGTTTTTTACCTTCGAACAGTCGCGGACGTTGATGCAGTCATGGCTGTCCACAATATGCTTTTTATAATGCTATTTAAAATATTTTTAAAATCGGGAAAAGATTGACGAAGGACAGAATTGATTGTGATTCAATACAGACATCATCCTTATCGTAATTTTGCCTTGCATTTTGTATAGATTTTGCTATTCTGTGTATAGATATGTATAGATTTTATGGAAAATGATGAGTTATTATCAATTGGGAAAACCGCGCAATTATTAGGAATTTCAATACAAACCCTTAGGCGATGGGATAGTAGAGGAATTTTAAAATCCTTTAGAGCTACTTTTAACGGTAAAAGATTTTACAAACAACAAGATGTAAATATTTTTTTAAATGATCTGCCTACACTAGGGTGGAAATGGGCTAGTCAGGCTACTCCATCCGAGCCTATGGGAGAATTTTACTGTCAAACTAGTGATGTTTTTGCGCCGGGAAGACTTTCAAAATTAAAAAATGATTTACAAAAAGTCGATCATCTTGGAATAGACTATTCTCTCTTAATCTCCATGGTTGGCGAGATTGGCGACAATTCTTATGCTCATAATTTAGGCAATTGGCCCGACATTTTAGGGATTTTTTTCGCTTATGATCTGAATAAAAGAGTAATAGTACTAGCTGACAGAGGACGCGGAATATTAGAAACCCTAAAATCCGTCAGACCGGAACTTCTGTCCCATAAAGATGCTACCAAAGTCGCTTTCACTGAAATCATATCCGGAAGATTCCCTGAACGGCGAGGGAATGGGCTAAAATCAGTAGTACAAAATATTTTGGCTGGCGATGCCAGACTGACCTTCAGAACAGGCAATGCGGAACTGAATCTGAAAAAAGGAGATCAAGAATTAAATATTACTGAGTGCGAAGCTTTCCATGGTTGTTTTGCTGTATTAAAATTTTAACTGAATCATACTATGCGTATTGAATTAAAAAAATTTGGTGATGTTTTGACCTCAAGAGAAGCTGGCAGAGAGGCTTTATTAGCCTTTTCGCCAACATTAAAGTCGGTAGACGAAAATGAAGAAATTATTATCGACTTTCAAGGGGTATCGGTTTTGACTCCTTCATGGGCGGATGAATTCATAAGACCAATTCTCTTTCTTAAAAAGTATGCGAAGAAGGTTTCAGTGATAAATGACAGTAACCCTTCCGTACAATCCGCTCTGCGATTTGCTAATCCAAAACTCAACTTGAATAAAATTACCGTATTTAGGGATGTTATTGTATTTGATGAAATAACCGATGATAAAATTTACAATTCCAGTAAAGCAATATTGGTTCCAACCTTCCCCTATAGCGACGATGAAACATTAGATATTTTGACAAAAAATAACGTTAAAAAAATATACATCCATCCTGTAGATGCTTTAGAAGATACTCGTCTGAAAGCTGTTATTGGGATACTTAACAAAGCTGGCATTAAAACTGTCGTCGACAAATAAAAAAACCGTTTGTGAGAACTTTATTAAAGGAAATTTTTTGCTTGAAGCAAAAATTTCCGATACCGTCCCATTTTGGGCGGGTGAAAAGTAAGAATTTGCCCTAATGGAAGCGAACGATGTAAGGTTAAACTAGTTTAACCAA
>MFXA01000010.1:0-7791 GCA_001787455.1 Candidatus Peregrinibacteria bacterium RIFCSPLOWO2_01_FULL_39_12
TTCGTCAAAAATAATTTCCGGAAAATGTTTTTTTAATTCTTCCTTTTTTAGTGGTTTTTGCTGATTCATTTTTATTGTTGATACATCTCTAATAATAGCATTTTTGAATTGCATTTAGAAAGGTGTTTACTATAGAATGCCGCTTGTGCCACCTTAGCTCAGCTGGTAGAGCAGCTGTTTTGTAAACAGCGGGTCGTCGGTTCGAGTCCGACAGGTGGCTCCAGTAGATAGGGAACTCTCAGCCTATATTTGATCTTTCAGAGCCTGTAGCTTATCCGAAGGATAATATTTAATAAACTTTCCTTCTCTTTTGGAAATGATGAATCCTTTATTTTCCAATTCTTTTAGATCCTTTGCTCCAGTCTGACGTGCAATATTATGAATTCCACTATGAGACGTGACCGTTATACTCGCTTTATCATCAGAAATGAGATGGTGTAGTAACTGTTTTTGGCGGTCATTCAGAGATATTTGGATACCTAAAACATCATCGAGTTTATGATTCTCTTTTGTTTTTCTATCAATATATGATTCAAATTCTTCAAGTGCTTGAATAATTTTCTTGATATGAAAGTCGTAAAAGTAAGTTAGGTCAAAATTATCTTGTTCGCTATAAATATACGCCATTGCATATTGCATTGGGGCACTTTTAATAACGATGGAAATAGGCACATACATAATTGTTTGATATCCTTTTTTTAAAAGATACCAATAAAAAAGTGCGCGTGCTATACGACCATTACCATCAGCAAACGGATGTAAGTATCCAATCCAGAAATGTAAAAATATGGCCTTTACAACAGGGTGTATAAATTGATTAGAGTCTTTATCATTTGCAAAAGCTATTAACCTTTCCATTTCCTGCTTTAAAAAAGCCTCGTTAGGAGGTACATGCGTAATATATTTTTCAGTCCCAATATCTCCTTGTACAACAATATCGTCGCTATCAACTCTTAATCTGCCTATTTGATCTTTTTCTATATCAGTTCCTTCTGTTAATTGTCTATGTAATGTAAACATTAAATCTAGAGATAATTCATATTTGGTATATTCCGATTTGATAGCTGTTATGGCTTTATAGTTATTTAAAATCATTTGCTCAGAATTGTTTTTAGGTACTTTTCCTTCCAAGAGCATTTTCTTAGCTGCTGCTCTTGTAGTATGAGCGCCCTCCAATTGGCTAGACGCAATTGCCTCCTCCATAATTCCATGAACAATCAATTGATTTTCATCTGAGGAGGAAAATGACCTTGACATAATTTTTCCTCCGGCATACATATCAATTCTATGTAAATATTCATCTGTATAACTCAGACGAATCCACTTAAAAAATCCGCCTTCTTTAGCTTTAATAATTGTATTATTTGCAATGAGGTTTCTGAATGTACGAACAGCAAGCCAACCTTCTTCTGGAGAAATTCCATAGTTTGGAATTTTATATTTTAACTTATCAAAATACAAATAATCTGGAGAATTAGCTTTTTCAAATAGACCACGAATTTTATCATCCCTGAACAGTTCTGAAATTTGCTTTTCATCTTTATCGTTCAGAAGACTTAAATTTGGTTTTTCAATGTAATACAGCCTTGGCGTTGTCATGTTAAGTACATGTTAAATACGTGTTGACACTTAACATGTTATCACCATGTTAAACCAAATGCAATACTTACATGTTTAGCATATGTTAACACTTAACGTGTGTACTCAGGTTTCTACCTCCAACCCTTCCCTAATAGATAAAAGAGCTGGAATTACCCTTTGTTCCAGATCAACTAGCTCTCTGATGAAAACTTCATCCACGCACCTTTTACCACCTTCAAAATTCTTAATAATCCTTCTTTTCTCTACCCTAAAGGGAAAATGGAAAATTGTGTGACCTCCGTGTCGCTCTCGTCCATTTTGCTTTACTTAAAAATTGGGGAGTGGTATATGTTTTCTCCTTGGATTATTAACCATTATTAAATATGAATAAACGAGAGTTGGATCAAAGAATTGAGGGTGCCAGAGAAGTTGTTAAGCCTGCGGTCGGAGATAAGAAATTTTTGGCATTTGTACCCGGAACCGGGTGGGGGGACGGGCTTAAAGAAATTTTTGAACAGGATAAAAGAATTTCTTATGGTGATTTGCATGTGCCCGGCGCGGAAAATGTTGTCGAGGGGCATAGTAAAGTAATGCAGATCGGTCATGTTGGCGATCGTCCTGTAATTGTGATGGGGCGCGTGCATCCAAATGAATCTACTAATGCCGATATCACTTTGGCAATGAGAATTGTAATTGGATCTGTAAGGGATAGTCTTGATGGAATTATTGTTACAAACGGCGTTGGAACTTTGCACGGTCCCGTTAACCAACATTTGGGATGGCTTACAAGCACAATCCATACAGCTCTTTTGAATGCTTCAGCGTATATACATACAGGAAGACGGTCAGGGAATATCGGTACCGGCGACATTGCCGCTGTTGATAGTTTTGATACTTCAACCGTTGGACGTGATACTCCGCTTTTGGCGGGAGAATTTGTTGATTTGTATCATGGCGGATATCATAAGGAAAGTAATAGTTCTTTTGAACTTGATCGTTATTTTAAACTTGGCAGAAGGGCTGTTCTGCAAGGACAAGGTCGGGCTCCATGCGCAAGAATGGCTTTCTTGCATGGTCCGCAATTCGAAGGTCCCGCTGAAAAAATAGCCGCAAGAGCTCGCGGTTGCGATGTTATCGGGATGAGCGGATTGGAAGGATTTGCTGCGACTCACGCTGGCATCCCTTTTTCCCATTTGGTTATTGCTACAAACGGCGCTTTTGACCCGCATTCTCATGAAGGGAATCAGGCAGTAGGCAAATCACAAGCAGGTACAGCCGGCATGATTCTTAGAATATTGAGCGAAAATTGGCCTCATTGGCCTAGGAGGTTTTAAACCAAGCCGGACGGGCTTTTTCAGGCAATGCCGCCCATCCATGATTTAATACAGCAAGTTCTTTATCTTCTTCTCCATCTTCCGTTACCCAAATTCCGTTTTTTTGGAGGAGTTTGCCGTCCAAATATATTTCGCTGTTAATCCCTCTTAAGAGTGTGGCTATGTCCCAATGATGATTGTCCTCACTTCTGTTTCCGTTATCAAGTTTTACCTGTTCTCCTTCGTACTCCTTCATTTCATAAGCATTTCCTAAGGCTATGTGAAAACTGCCGCTTATTTTTTCCACCAATAACGGGTTTATTAAATGCCGTCTGATATGCGGATTTGTTCCGAATGCCAATTCCCCTATAAAATTTATTCCTTCGTCCTGACTCAATATCTCATCCAATGTTTCCTGTCCTTTTCCCGCTTTTGCCGAGATTATTTTTCCTTTCTCAAAAATTAAAACCAAATCTTCCATCATTTCAAAATCTTTATATTTAAATTTGCCATTGGCAACTATTTTCCCTTCCGCGCTATCTTTTTTTGGAGCTGAAAATAATTCGCTTCCCGGTACGTTTTTATCAAGTATCGAACTGGCGAATGTAAATCCTTCAATATCAAAAGTTATGTCTGTTCCATTTCCATCTTTTATATGTATTTTTTTGCCTGCGTCCAGTTTTGTTTTAAGTTTTCTCTGAGCTTTTGCAATTTCTTCCCATGGCTGATCCAGCGCTTCAAAGTAAAATCTCAGGTAACTTTCGTAATCCATACCGTCCAATTCTGCGTTTTCCGGAGTCGGCACAATGGTAGAAGTAAAATGATCTTCTCCAGATCTGTATCTGTCCATTTGCTCCGTCGTTTCCTTCCCGTATAACTTGCTTTGTCCGGGGTTAATTTTTATAGATAGATCTCCGTTGCTTCTTACTTCTATTTTTGTAATTCCGGTAACATAAGATATCCATTCTCTAGCTAAATTTTTAAGTCCATTTTGACTTGCGTCGTTCATAAGTTCCGCCCTGAGAGACGGATTATCCATATCCACTCTAAAATTCACATTCTCTTCCAAGCAAATTTTCGCTATTTCTTCCAGCACCTGAAGATTTTGTTTTGTTCCGCATATCATTACCGTATCTCCCCGTTTTGCCTTGCTTGCTTCAAACATTGTTCTTGCCAAGCCTTTTACCAGTTCCGGATCGACTTTTAAATCTTCCACTTCCTGCAGATTATCGCCAGCAAACCTGGCTACTCTTTCGTCGTACAATATTATTTCTGAAACCGCCAATCGTATTAAATTTCTTACCTGATAAACCGCTTCCATTTGTTCACGAAGATGAGTTTCGGGAGGTGTTTGCGCTTCCGAAGAAACTCTTTCCAGCCTTTCTATGGCATCACCAAGTGTTTTTCCTAGTAATTGCCTAGAATAATATTCGTCTGTCACCAGTCCGACAAAGATGTCTTCCGCCCTTGTTTTGGTTGATTCAAATTCCAACGGCATAGAAAAATTTATTTATTAATGTTTTTTTCATATACTTAGGTAAAGATGGATCAAAGGTGTAATTATCTATACAATTTGAGTGTTTGTCAAGGGTTCATGATTGGAGTTTGAGATGGGGAGGCGATTTGGGAGACGGTTTTATGTTTTTATTGACATGTCTGTTTATTTATCGTAACTTAAGCCCCTGTTTTTTAAAAGTTAAATTTTTATGGGAGAGAAGACAGATAGAAGAAGAGACAAGGCAATAGAAGCTCCCGTAGAAGCGGCTGTTGCCAGGGTAGAGAGTGAAGGAGATACCGGTGATGCGGCGTGTGCGGTGAATTGCAGTTGCGTTGGTACCGGCACACAATGTGTCACTTCGCTTGCGTTAAATGGAGATGGTGCGACCGAAGGTGCTGAAAGGGAACTTCCTTCCGATGAAGAATTGCGTAAAAATTTTCGAGTACATCTTGATAAGGCTGAAGCAGACGGTGATATAGACGTGCTTACACGCCTGATTATTGCAAATATTGGTGATGCAAACAGATATCAGGTTGCTACGCATGTATTGTTTGGCATTGGCATTGCTGAAGAAGGGGCAAAACCTGAGGCGTTTTCTGCTATTTCCGCGTTATTGCTTCAAGAACATTCTCCCGGGGAAGATGGCTGGTTTTTGGATAAATATTCTGTTGAGCCGATTAATATCTATAACGAAGAGACTGCTCATACTGACGCTTACGAAGAACACCAACGTTATGTTTATCGTCTTGCAGAATTAAAACGTTATTTAGTGGGTTTTATAATGGGGCATATGGTGCCTTTTAAAAAGGATCCTATTGCTGCGTTTTTTATTTTAAGCACCATAAAACCATCTCCTGCCATACAAACAAGTGTGGTGGAGGAACTTCAATCCGGTGGAATGGTGGTAAGGGATGCTTTAACAGTGTTGAAAAATATGAAAGCTCACTATTATTTGGCACTTCTTATCGTACAGGCCGAGACAGGGACTATCAGAAAATCTTGTGCTGCGTATATGGATATGTATCTTTCTGAAATTACCGATACTGAGACCTTGCAGGTATTAACTCAATGCAGATTTCCGGTTGCTGAAGCGGCTAGGAAGAAGCTGGAGGAAAGAGGTGATCGAACATAATAAATTTTCAAAATGATATTTCGGTGTGATCCACATTTGCATTCGGGACCTTGTCCATGGAGCAATGAATGGCATGGGGGCAGTCCCGAAAGTATGGCCGAGGGGATTGTAAGGGCGGGGGTGGATGCCTATGCGGTAACAAATCACCAAGGGTTTTATCCTGAAGCGGCTGCCTGCGTAGAAGAAGAGGTTGCGCGTTTGCTTGATGGAACCGGCAAAAAAATTCTTATGATAACCGGCACTGAACTTTCATTCGATTTTGATGGTCGCAGATTTCATGCAAATCATCTTTGCAAGGACAGATTCCCTACGGGTAGTGCACCGGAAATTTCCAAGTTGCCATGTTCGTTTGCCGATATTGCGCAAATTAGAAAAGATTATCCCGGAGTTACAATTTTAAATCATCCGGTAAGAAGAGCCGGCGATGCAAAAAGGTTGGATCGCATGAGTGGTTTTGTTCGTGATTCTGGGTTGTTTGAAGGGCTAGAAGTGGCAAATGGCGCAATCTTACAAAATGTTGCGAGGCATCGTAATCCAAGACCCGTGCTTTCAAGCGCTCCAATCCAATTATTCCAACAATTACGAGGAAGAGACTTAAATATTGCGGCAATTGGAAGTAGTGATGCGCATAGGGGGTTTAATAAAATCCCGTTGGCTGATGATGGTGCTGAAGATTTACAAGGTTTAAATTTGTATGATCCCGATAATCAGGTTGGGAGCGCCGTTACAGAATACTGTGCCGAAACTCCTGAAGGAATATTTGAGGAGATTCGCGGCGGCAGAACGTGTGCCGTTGCCATACATCAAGAAATAAGAAGCTTGGTGCGCGTGGCGATAAATGGTCTTTCATTAAATGGACTGCATCGCTATGTGCGGGTACAGGAGGGCTAAAAAATTTTAATACGGATTGTAAATCTCTCTATTTTCTTATATCAACTGCCTGCATCAGTACACCTATTATCATAAGTACCGCCGTGGCAATTGTGAGATAAATTCCTATAGCTGTAACAACTTGTGTTGTTTCTGTAACAATTGACATCGCAAAAAGATCTACAATGCCTATAACTCCCGCCGTTAATCCTAAAATCAAAAAAATCCATAGTGGAATTTTTTTAGATATAGCAAGCAAGAAAATTAATCCTGCTATAACGAGAGTAATTTTCCCATCACCTTTTATCCCTTCAACTGAGGTTTCCATTATTTTCCCCCACGGCAAAAATGCGGAAATCCCCATAACAATGGAAGAAAACAAAACCAGCAGGCGGCCGGCGCCGGATTTTTGTGTGGACATGTGGAATTAAGTTAAAGAATGTACGATTTGATTCTATATGACAGATGGGTTTTTTCAAGTTTTATTTGCATAAGAGTGGCAATCGGCTATAATTTCCTTCGCATTTTCGATTTTTAAATTATCAAGGGCAGGTACCAAAGTGGTCAAACGGGGCAGACTGTAAATCTGCTGGCTTCGGCCTTCGGGGGTTCGAAACCCTCCCTGCCCACCAAGTGATATTTGAAAACTTTAAGAAAGTTTTCAACACTTTCAAAATATAGGTTATGAACAAAAACTACATTCGCTTAGCTTCGCTTTTTTAACATGCAGGAAACCACGAGACCTCCACGTTAAAAAAGCTGCGCTCGCTCATGTAGATTTTTGCTCATATTCTTATACTAGCTGGTGCAAGAAGCTTTGTCCGCCGTAGGTTCTTGGGATTTTTATTCCGTCATTGACTTCTTCTTCAAGCCTGAATATATCCGCAACAGTGGCGGCAACGTCAGCGAAAGTTGTTCGTACTCCTAAATTAACAGCTCCATAAATTCCGGGACCTGCCACTAAAAGCGGAACTTCTTCGTAAGTATGGTTGTTGTGAGCCTGGTGTGTAGGATCGGTGCCATGATCGGAAGTAACAATTAAAAGATCTCTAAATTTCATTACGGACAGAAGTTGTCTTAAATGTTCTGAAATCATTTCAATGTGTCTCACATATCCTTCCGGGTTGCGAGGATGTCCATATGTCATGTCTGTTCCTATCAAATTAGCGAAATATAATCCTGCGCCATTGTTTCTTTGACTGAAATGTCTTATTAAAGACTGTATTCTTTCTCGGTCGTCGTGTCCTTTTTCTATTCTTGTAGGAGAAAATCCTCTTTGATTAAACATGTCCGGGGTTTTCCCAATTCCATATACCGGAATGTTTTGTTCCGCCAGATGATCTAAAACCGTCGGACCGCTCGGATCAAGCCCATAATCCCTTCTGTCTTCCTCAACT
>MFXA01000010.1:7799-16975 GCA_001787455.1 Candidatus Peregrinibacteria bacterium RIFCSPLOWO2_01_FULL_39_12
GGACTTATTGCGGCTCTTACTGCTTTCCCAACATCCTCAATAACCTCCTGAGGCAAAACCCCCTGATGAATTGCAATTTGAATAAGGCTTTCACTTGAAGCATATATAGGGAGTAAAAGCTCTCCGGTTCCTTGATCTTTGCTTGCCAAATGCACATCGCCAATTCCCGATGTGTTTATAAATTTTACTCCGTTTACATCATCTGTTTCGGGATAACGAACTATTTTTACTGCACGTCCAATAACTTTTGCCGCCGCTTCTTCCACCTGCCTAACCACACAATCCGGAAATCCATCTTTATCAAAAGTTAAATATGGAATTTGATTTACAAGCCCCATTAAAGCTTGGTGTCCTTCCGGACTGCCTTTCCCTGCAAATGTCGGAGTAAGCGCACCGTATGCTCCCCTGACCTGATCGTGGGAGATTGGGTTTGCTGCTTTTAATCCTTGAAACCCCGGGATAAATTCGAGTCCCATTTTCTGCAATCCCGGCGCATTTATCGGCGTTACCGAAGAAGCATTTCCCAAGCTGTTTGCTCCTTCATCTTCCGGATATTTTTCTTTTACGTCATCGGGAGTTCCACAACCGACACCATCCATCACTGCAACTGCGACTCTATCAAAATATTTGGTCATATATTTATTAAATTAATTAGGAAATTTTGCTTTGTAAAATTTCTGTTGGTTGTGATTTTATGCTTCACTATGTTTTGGTGTCAAATGTTTGCGTGTTGAAATGTCATTTTTTGTGTTTATATGTTATATCCACAATAGTTTATTTTACTTATGAAAATGGTATTTAAAGGATTTTTGGCGAAAATTAAAAAGCCGATTATAGGGCTTGCGCCCATGGATGGAATTACCGATGCTCCTTTCAGGCATATGATTTGCAAATATAGCAAACCATCTTTTGTAATGACCGAATTTGTAAATGTTGAAGGCTTGGCGAGAGGAGCCAAAAAAATGCTTCCCGCTTTTTTATACGGTAAAATTGAGCGTCCGATTATTGCGCAGCTGTTTGGGACCGAACCAATTTCTTTTTATAAATGCGCTGTTTTTTTATGCGCACTCGGATTTGACGGGATTGATATAAATATGGGATGCCCCGTGAGAAAAGTGGAAAGTAAAGGCGGGGGAGCTGGATTGATAAAAAATCCTAAATTGGCGGTGGAAATTATTCGGGCTGTTAAAAAAGGTGTTGATGACTGGGTTAACGGAATTTCTTTAAAAGATGCGTGCGTGCATGAAAATATAATTTGCGAGGCGATTGCGAAGGGGATGATGAAGGAAAATATCGGAATGTTAAATCGACAAATGATTCCTGTATCCGTAAAAACGCGAACAGGTTGCGATAAAGTTATCGCCGAAGATTGGGTTAAAATTTTGCTTGAAGAAAAACCCGCGATGATTGCAATGCACGGTCGCACTTTAAAACAGCTTTATAGCGGACGTGCCGATTGGGAAGTTTTGGCGAAAGCAGGAAGGGTTGTTAAGGAAAGTAAAGTTGGCACACTTTTTTTAGGCAACGGAGATATTAAATCTATTCGCGAAGCCAAAGAAAAAATTAAAAAATACGGTGTGGACGGCGTTTTGGTTGGGCGTGCCGTTTTTGGCAATCCATGGTTTTTTGCAGGCAAGGAGCCAACCATTCACGAACGAATAAAAGTTCTCAATGAGCATTTGGAATATTTTGAAAGATTGGGGTGTTTTCATTTTGATAAAATCAAAAAACATTTTTCGTGGTATTTTAAAGGTTTTGATGGAGCAAAAAAAATCAGAATTGAATTACTTATGACAAAAAATCCGGAAGAAGCAAAAAAAGTGATTGTGGAAGCTGTGAAAGTTATTAAAAAAATTAAGCCGGCTGGCGTTTAAAATCATCTTTTACGCCATCCTGAAATTTCAAGTTTGATCCTTCATTAAACATACC
Source organism: Candidatus Peregrinibacteria bacterium RIFCSPLOWO2_01_FULL_39_12 (assembly GCA_001787455.1). Lineage (GTDB taxonomy): Bacteria > Patescibacteriota > Gracilibacteria > UBA1369 > LOWO2-01-FULL-3 > 2-01-FULL-39-12. The sequence goes on from MFXA01000010.1 coordinate 9,729, forward strand.
TTGGAATAAAGCTTCAATTTTGCTTTCTATTTCAGCGTCTATTAAGCAGCCGCCCGATTCAGCCGCAATTTTAATTTGAATTTCAAAATAAAGATTTTCCAGTTCCACTATTTCCTCCTGCAAGTCCAGGATTGCATCTTCTAACGTAGAATATGAAGACTGCGAAAGATTTTCTAAATGAATTTTTGCGGCGGCAATAAATCTTTGCAAGATGAGGCAAAATCTTATTCCCTGTTCTTTTCCCATCCCCATATCAAGATATAATCCCATGTTGTATCTGGCAATTGTGCAGGCGGCAATAAATGAGTGAGCCGCTTGTACCAACCGATGGTCTTGACGGTCATATTCAAAGTCGCCCGTACCGTAATTTTGGATTAAACGGTAACCGATTCCATCTATCATGCATTCTTCCATTAATTCTCTAATTTCATCCACGTAAAATTTGCGGTCTGCCGGAGAAAGCTCTTTCGCTATACCCGCTAATTCATCGAGATGTCTGGTAATAACCCGGTTGCTGTATTGATCGCTGTCTTCCTCTCTATGCAAAACATCTATAATATGACTAACTTCGTGAGCTGTAGTCCAGTCAACCATTTCCAGCCTTGTTCTTCGCCTTTCCAAATCATTGCCTGTTTCCGTAACGATGCGATCTGACTGAGAAAGAGTAAGAGTTAGCGTCTGTCTCAACTCAAGCCTCATGCCTCCCCCTCCACCTCCTCCCCGTGAACCATGGCCACCAAGTTCCACATAAGCTAAAACGTCCTCATCTTCGTTTTCCGTAGTTACATAAGCTCCTATCCCCATCCTCGTACCTATTGCATACAGCTCCTTAAGATAAGTTGATCTAGCTTCTATTAATTCTTTAATGTGTTTTTTTTCTGATGTTTCCGGATAAGATTTGTGTTTTTTAATGGCTGCTTGTTTACGTTTTTCTACAGATTCAACTGTTTTCTGATATGTACTTAAAGTTTCATGGTACTCTCTTGCGACTTCCGCTGTTTCTATCTCCTCCTGCACTTTCTTTATGTGTGCTTCCACTTTTTCTCTCTTTGCTGAAAGTAATTGAAATACTATGCAGTCCGCACTGAAAATTTGGGCATTGCTCAGTCTCTGCATGGTGTAGTCGAGACATAGTAAAGTTGCTTCCAAAGAAGACTCGGGAAATTCTTTATCAATTATTCTTCTGTAAATTGCAGGGGTTGGCGCGTCTGTAAAGTTTGCGATTTGACCCAGCCATAAAACTTTTTTGGCTGCCATTTTTGCAGAGAGTGCGGCGTAGGATGCTTTGGTTTCGTCCGAATAACATTGGTATCCTCTTATATCAAAGTCACTGACAGAAGCTGATTGTTCCGGGTTGCCGGTGTTAATAAGATTTATAGCGTTATAGCGTGAAGCGTTAGTTACAATACCCAATGCAAAAACTTCTTCCGATGGCTCGTAAGTATCGAGGTCTTTATCAAGTTCAACCATTTTTAAGGCAGTTTTTTTGTCTGCTTTTATTCTTTGGCTCTCGCGTTCAGCCAGTTTCTCTTTTTCTTGTTGTACGCGATTAGCCGCTTCCGCTGCCGCTTGGCTTGTTTGTGCTGCAATTGCTTCCTCTTTCTGAAACCTAATCGCCTCGCCTTCTGCATCCACTAATTTTCTAAACCTTGGGCATCGTTCAAGCTTTGCCGCAATTTCGAGATTATCTGTTGAAGATTTTTCCATAACAATCCTATATAAATTATAAAAGGATTGACTGTATCTTCTTAGATGCGGGATGATTCCTTCGAAGATGTTATCAGGGATCATTAAAAAATCTTCCGACCCTCGTAATAAAGGCAAAGTCTCGCGAGCAAAATAATGTTTTGCACTTTCAATATCCTCCGGCGGTTCTTTGGCTTGCCTTTCGAGTGCTAATATTAAGATATTTAGTCCGGTTCTCATCCTCATTCGCTCATCAGTATTTTTGCTAACATACCACCAAAACCCTTCTACCATAACTTCTAACGGAATTTCATCCAATTTTCTTTTGATTCTTCCATTTGGATTTTCCAAAAGCCTGGCTACTTCCAATGCTGTTGATACTGCAAATTCCGTTCCAGAAGTAATACCTCTATCCATATACGGAAATTTGACTATGCCTCTATTCGTATGAGTGCGTAATCCTTCCAAATCCTCTAAAAGACACGCATCTACGATATCAGTTTGACCATGTTTTTTTGTTATTTCTAATAAATCAGCTCTGTAACAATGCTTCTCCCTGATATCCATCCATGTACACCCATAATACTCCCCAGTTCTCGGATTTTTATGTCCCATAAGCAATCTCCATAAATGTTGACCGTGTTTCCCTAATATTTCTGCTTTGACAGGGTTGTCGCGAAAATTCAATATAACCGCTTGAGGATCTATTGTTTCCGGAATATCCGGTTCATTCCCCTGATTAAGGTCATCTAAAGCCATAAAATTGGTATAATTTAGCGGATTTAGGCATTAAAGATGCGTATTGTGCCTTAGTACGGCTAAGGTGTCAAGTCCGGATAGGCAAGATTTTAGAAATATTTTAACTTTGACTGCTACCGTCAGTTTAGGAGAAAAAATTTAATGTTGATAAAAATGACGATATATACTAAACTATATAGTAGAATATATATTCTAACTAATAGCCAAACATATATGTCTACTATAATTACAACATCCCAACTCCAACAAAAAATTGGTAAAATCACCGCATCTATAAAACAAAAAAGTTACATTGTCACCAACCGCGGTGAAGGAAAAATGATAATTCTTCCGTACTACGACGGATGCGACAGGTTTATAGAAGACTATTTGGAAGATTATGAAATAGCCTTAAATAAAGAAAAACTTGAAAAGGAATTTGAAAAATCTCTCAATTCAGGCGAAAGCAATTTAGTAATATAAATTATGGTTATATTTAAATTTACAAAATACGCTAAGCGGCAATTTTTAAAGTTTGAAAATGATATTCAATTAAGAATAACTGACAAATTAAAATATTTAAAAAGTCATCCTGATATTTTTTCTATTTTAGTTTTGATGAAAGATTCTCGATTTACAACTCATCGCCTTAGGGTCGGTAGCTACAGGTTGATACTTAGGCTTAATGTTCATAAAAAAAATTATATTGAATTTATTGTTGTTAAGGCGGGGGATAGGCGAGAAGTTTATAAATAATAGTTTTGTCAAAAATCAATGTGCTGTTTTGTGTAATCTTTAATGAAGTTTTGATAAGCCGCCATGATTTTTTTTGTTGTTTCTCCTACTTTTCCTTTATTTTTTTCGATTCCAACTTTTTTTCCGTTTAAAATTACAACAGGAACCACTTCTTTCAGCTGGTTTGTTATAAAAATTTCTTCCGCATGAGCGAGTTCGCCGATTTTAAAATCTTTTATTATGACCTTTAAGCCTGTTTTTTTTGCAAGTTCTATGATCCTTTTCCTTGTTGTACCCATTAAAATTCCTGTTTTCGGAGTAATTATTTTCCCCAATTTAACCATAAAAATGTTTGTTGCCATTCCTTCTTTCACAAAATCTTTTTTATCAATAATAATGGCTTCAAAAATATTTTTAGGCTTTATTGCGCGATAAGCCATAATTACGTGCGTCAAGCCTATTGTTTTTGCCGTTGGCAGGGTTCTTTGTGTTTCTATTGTGGTTACGGAAACTCCTTTTTTATAAATTTCGCGATTGGTTTTTAATTTTTCACAGGAGATAACCAGTGTCGGATTTTTGCATGTTATAAAATCTATTCCGTTTGGACCTCTTGAAATCGTAAGTCTGATTCTGGAAGATTTTGCTTTGTTTAAGTCAACTGTTTTTTTTATCCATTTTTTTAATTTTGGAATCGGCCATGGAATTTTTATCCCGAGATTTTTTGCGGACTTTTTTAAGCGTTCCATGTGCGAATCAAAATCCAAAACTATTCCGCTATATCCTCTCATTGTTTCGTAAACACCGTCCCCATAAAGAAATCCATTATCCATTGCGGATATGAATGCTTTTTTGTGATGAAGAAATTTGCCGTTTATACAAATTATCATTAAGGATTGTTAAATACCTTAGGAGATTTTAACATTTTGTGAGACACGAAGCTATTTTTTGCTCATACATGCCATAGCCATTGAATTTAACGAAGTTATTTGCTAAAATTTGGTTGGTGTCAACCCTGTCGATGGATAAGTCCAATTAAAAGGAGCCTTTGTGGGGCTCCTTTTGCGTTAGGAATGGTGGACCTACGGGGAATCGAACCCCGATCGATAGGTGTCAACCCTATCGACGAACGCCAGTCCTAGGCCCACCTCCTTACGCGAGGTTGTTGTATCAGACAAATGTTAAATTTTTATTAAAAAATCTTAAAATGAGTTATAGTTGCTGTGTCTTTTATATGTAAATTCATGTCTAAATCTGTAAATATCGTTGTTTATTTTGACAGCCCCAATGCTATGGGTTATCCGTTTGATGAACGTAATTATTTTTTGTCATATCAGGGATTCGGTGAACTGTGCAAAAAACGTGGTGTAAATTTTTATATTGTACGAGGCAAGAAAAGTTATTTAGGGAAAATGAAATTTTATGGCGGATGGAAATTTGCCGGAAAAAAGCTTGCGGCTGTTCGCGAATCCATTAAAGCCGATGTTATTTATGTAAAGGGCGCGGATTTGCGAACCGAGGAAGGCGCGGTACGTGTCAATCATCAAGAATTAATGGAAATTTGCGCCGATAAACTCAAAACTTATAAACTTTTCAAAAAGTACATGATAAAAACTTATCCTATAAATAAAAATAATTGGCGGAAAGCTTTAAAAAAAATTAAAACTAAGAAGGTTGTTGTTAAGCCGGAAATGGGGATGGAGGGAAGGGGGATCGTCGTCGCAGGGAAAAATAAATTTAATTTTAGCCGGCTTGATAGAGCATATGCGCCTTTTTTAGCGCAGGAATTTATTGATTGTTCTGCAGGGATTCCCGGGATTGTGAAAAGCAGGCATGATTTGCGGTTGTATATTTTTAATGGCAAAGTACGCCTTGCCGAGTACCGCCAACCGAAACGCGGGAGTTGTCTTGCAAATATTGCTCAGGGTGGTTCGCTAACCGTGCTTCCTGTTTTAAAAGTTCCGAAGTGGGCTATAAAATTTGTCGGTACGATAGACAAACATTTTAAAAAATTTTCCCCGCGCATATACACGATTGATTTAATGTACGCTTATGGGCGTCCTTATTTGGTGGAATTAAACAGCCGGCCGGGCTTGCCGTTTAAGGGCTGGTCATACTATGATGAGTTTCACAGGCATATTTTTGAGACACTGATGAGTGCTTTGAGGTAAAAGCTGTCAAAAAAACTATGAATATTGTTGATTTAGCAAAATTTGAAACGGATCATGAGCCGCGAGCGTATGTTAATGCGAGCGTGCGTTTCCATCATGAATTTACTTTAGAGCAACGGTTTAAGGCAGCGCAAAAAGCAGGATGGAATGTTTTCCAATTCCCTTCAGAAATGCTGAAAGGCGGAGATCTTCTCTCCGATTCCGGTACAACCACTTTAACCGCTGAACAAATGGCCGCTATGGTTTTGGGAGATGAAGCGTACGGCAGTAATTACGGTTATTTCCAATTATTAAAAGCTTTTAAAGATACTTTTTGCGTTTCTCCCGACGATAGTGAGATTTATCTTTTCCATCAGGGACGCGCTACAGAACATGCGCTTTTTACTCAAATCGGCAAATTCGGAAGGAATTTAAAAATTCCGAATAACGGTCATTTTGATACGACCCGTGCGAATATAGAAAGTAATGGGATTTGTGCGATAGATTGTTTTTCCGAAGAATTGCACAAACAGAGTTTTGCTCCATTTAAAGGCAATATGAATCTTGCGGAATTGGAAAATCTTCTTAAAAAAGATTATGAGAATATTCCTCTTGTTTATATTACAATGACAAACAACAGCGGCGGCGGTCAGCCTGTTTCCCTGGAAAATATGAAAAAAGTCCGCGCACTTTGCAATAAATATAAGAAAGCTTTGTTTTATGATGCGTGTCGTTTTGCAGAAAATAGTTATTTCATAAAAACACGTGAATCTAAATACAATAAAAAATCTATAATCGAAATCGTGAAAGAAGTTTTTGATCTGTGCGACGGATTTACTATTTCTTTAAAAAAAGACGGTCTTGCAAATATGGGCGGAGCGTTGGTTATAAAACATAGATGTCCGTTATTAAAAAGATATCCCAATCTAACTGATGACATACGCAATCATCAAATATTGACCGAAGGGCATCCCACTTATGGCGGTTTGTCTGGACGCGATATTATGACGATATGTGAAGGTCTTAAAACTGTGGTTTCCGATGCGTATTTGAAAAATAGAATCGGGCAGGTTTCTATTTTTGGTGAATATTTAAAGAGCGGCGGTATTCCTGTTCTTGAGCCTTTTGGCGGGCATGCCGTGTATATTGATACAGATAAATTTTTTGCCGATACTTCTCTTAAAAGGAGCGATTTCGCCGGAATTTCTCTTACAGGATTGCTTTTGCTTAAAGGTGTCCGCTTGTGCGAATTGGGGGCTTTTGCTTTTGGTGAAAATTATCCTCATAACTTTGTACGGTGCGCTGTTCCGCGCAACAAATATGAAATAGATGACCTTTATTATGTTGCCGACTGTATTAAAAAAATGCATAAAAACCGGCATAAAATTCCTCCAGCAAGACCGGTTTATGGTGAAAATCTGCCGCTCAGGCATTTTAAAGCAAGATTTGAATTGAGATGGTAATGGAGTGCTGAAAGACATACGTGCTACTGCAATTTGCACTAATCATACAGATCTAACGGCTATTGACTTTTAAGGTGTTTTATTGTATCATGTATCTTGTGACAATTAAAAATCGTTAAAAAATTATCTCTAAAACAAAAACAAAATGTTGAAAAAACATATTAAAATTGCGGCTGTAGCAGTTGGGATTGCGGCGGTGGCTTTTGCTTTATCCGCTGTGCCGCAGACATATAAAACTTCGGTGTTTCTTGCACAGTCCACTCCTTCAATGGGACCCGGGGGACCTGGGGGACCTGGCGGACCCGGCGGAGCAATTCCTGCGGGTCTGCCTGCTTCAATGTTGTCTCCGATACTTAAGAGTCTTGAGTCGGGGATAATAGGAAGCCTTGGAAACGGTGTGGAGATTTTGCGAAAATTGGAATATATCCCTTCTAAAAATTCTATTTTGGAGAAGGATGTAAATACGTTAAGCGCTTTA
>MFXA01000010.1:16993-17424 GCA_001787455.1 Candidatus Peregrinibacteria bacterium RIFCSPLOWO2_01_FULL_39_12
TTGTTGAAAGACAATGAAGCGACTTTGGCCACAAACCAGATGAATTATTTGCAACAGCTTGCCCCTGAGCTGGTTGCTTCGTTTGCAAAATCTTCCGAAGCAAAAGAATTAAAAGAGAAAATGCAGGCAGACATTGATGTTGTTCAAGATATTGTAACCTCGGCTGAGGAATGGGTTGGTTCTTATGCCGGAAATAAATCAACCGTACAAACCGATTTAGCGACTGTTAAAACCGGCCTGGAGGCGGTTAATACAAATTTTTCCGCAAACAAATACCCTGAAGCTGCTGTTCATTTTGCAAATACTATTGCAGGGTTGGTTGATTTACTTCCTGTTGTTGCACCTAGCACGGCTTCCGATGAATTAAATTTTGTTTATCAAAAAGCTTCGATTTTAGGGGTAGAATCATCTGAGCTTAAAGCCAAAGCGGG
>MFXA01000010.1:17459-19239 GCA_001787455.1 Candidatus Peregrinibacteria bacterium RIFCSPLOWO2_01_FULL_39_12
AAGAAGCTGTGGAAACGGCGGGAAAAAAAGGCGGAGCAAGCGACAGCAATAATGCGAGTATCGGTGGCGGGAAAGGCAAGGAAAAAGTTTCCGAAGCTGTTAGTGCTGGAGGAAGTGCGGGCGGCGGAGGCGGAGGCAAAAAAAATCTTTCCAAGGCGGGGAAAGATAAAGGAAAATCTACATCTAAAGATAAGAAAAAGTCTGACGGAAAGGATAAGAAAAAATCTGCGGACAATAAAAAGGAAAAATCTTCCAAAGTGAAGAAAAATGAGAAAGATTCTTCTTGCGCTGAAGAGACGGAGGTTTCTTCAAAGGACAAGAAAAAGACTACGTCTAAAGATAAGAAAAAGTCTACTGGCAAGAACAACAAAAAAGAGAAATCTTCCAAAGTGAAGAAAAATGAAAAAGATTCTTCCTGTGCTGAAGAGGCGAAGGTTTCTTCAAAGGACAAGGAAAAGACTACGTCCAAAAATAAGAAAAAGTCTACTGGCAAGAAAAAATCCACGTCTAAGGAGAAGTGAAAATCTACGGGGAGTAAGAAATAGGGAAACCCTGATTATTTCAAGTTGCGTTATCTTCCTTTCTTCATCAGAATATTTACAATGAGTGAAACAATTTGTAAAGAATGTGGATCTTCTTTCAATATCGAACAGGATGACATTCTTTTCTACAAAACAGTTAACGTGCCTCATCCAACACTGTGCCCGATGTGTAGATTGAAGCGACGGATGACATTCCGCAATGAACGAAATTTTTACCAGAGAACATGCGGTCTTTGCGGTAAAAATATTATCTCAATATATTCTTCAGATAAGCCCTTTACAGTGTACTGCCAAAACTGTTGGTGGAGCGATAAATGGGATCCCATGTCCTACGAGCAAGATTTTGATTTCTCCAAATCGTTTTTTGAACAGTATCAAAAATTTCAGCGGAAAGTTCCGCGGCTTACTTTAATGAACAGAAATGCCGAAAACAGCGAGTATTGCAATTATGCCGGTTATAATAAAAACTGTTATTTGATTTTTGGCGGATCATGGTACAACGAAGATTGCTTGTACGGCAGGCGCTATGGATATTCAAAAAGCAGTTCTGACTGCGAATCATTAAAGCAGGGAGAGCTGTGCTATGAAGTTCTTTGGAGTGCGAATATGTATGAATGCGTTTTTTGTTTTGACTCTTCAACTTGTTCAAATTGTTATTTTTCGACAAATTTAAGAGGATGCAGTAATTGTCTTTTTTGTTCGGAGCTTCGCAATAAACGATACTATGTATGGAATAAGCCGGTTTCAAAAACGGAATTTGAAAATTATGTGCGTGAGATGCGCTCGTTTGCCGAGTTTTCTAAAATGCTTCAACAATTTTCCAAAATGCTTGAAGAATGTATTCGGCCTTGGGCTAATGTTGTAAATTGCACCGACTGCACGGGGGATTATCTTATAAATTGCAAAAATATTAAATATGGATATGACGCGATTGACAGTGAAGATGGCAAATATCTTGTGCAATGTGAAAGTATAAAAGACTGCATGGACTGCAGTTCGTGTGGCTATGATAATCCTCAACTTTTTTATGAAACCGTGAATACCGGAAATGGCGGATATCATAATCGCTTTTGCTTCAGTTGTTGGAACTGTTCTGAATTGAGCTATTGCGATACTGTAATGAATTCTCATGATTGCTTTGGATGCATCAGTTTAAATCAAAAACAGCACTGTGTTTTCAATAAGCAATATAGTAAGAAGGAATACGAGGAATTGGTACCGCGAATAATCAAGCATAT
>MFXA01000011.1:0-1633 GCA_001787455.1 Candidatus Peregrinibacteria bacterium RIFCSPLOWO2_01_FULL_39_12
TATTAAAGAAAAAGCCGGTGATTTTAAAAGTGTTGTGGATGAAGCTCCCGATTTTGTCACTTTTTTTACCGAGAAATTGATGAAGCTTTATGATTTAAAAACTTTGGACGGGCGGAAAAAAATTCTTGTTTCTTTGCTCCCTTGCTATAAACAGATGACGCCGGTCATTATGGATTTTTTCGTAAAGAAATTGGCCGACCGTTTGGGAATTGAAGATAAATATTTATATGGGGAGATTGAGCAGATGAAGTTGCCGGACGATCATCCTGCAAATATTTCAAATTCTTCCGAGAAATCAGAAGTTTTTTCTAAAAAAATGCCGATTGAAGAACTTATTGTTTCTTTGATGTTGGAATATCCCAATTTGTTTAAAATTTCGAAGGATCTTCTTTTTGAAGAAAGTGACTTTGATGAGGACATGAAAAATGTTTACAACGCTTTAGCCGATCAGTATAATGCGTCCCGAGATGCTGCTTTAGTTTGGGATTTCAGTGAAGGATTTTTGTCTAAGCTCTGCGATAAAATCACAGTTATGCGGCTATATGCCGAGGAGAAGTATAAAGACTTCTCTGATACAGCTCTACAAAGTGAGCTTGAAAAACTGATTGACAGGCTTAGAAAAGATCGTAGAATAAGGGCGCTTAAAGAGGCTCAATCAAGAATTGCCGATATGGAAAAGAACGGTGATAAGGATAAATTAAAAGAGCTTATAGAACAGCAGCAGAGGTTATTAAAATCAAACTGATTCAATTATGGCTAGAACAAGCAAGTTTATTTCTCAACCTTCTGATGACCAGTTGGCTAAGTTCCCCAAGGAGGTTCAGGGGCTTATCAAAAAAGGTAAAGAACAAGGTTTCGTGACTCATCAGGAGCTTCTTAAAGCTATGCCTAATATTGAGGAGGATTTGATTTTGCTTGATGAGGTTTATAGCCTTTTTATGGAGATGGGTGTCGAGATTTTGGATACAAAAGATAATCTTCTTTGGGATGATGAGGATTGGTCTAAAACCGAAGTCGTTGCAAAGGTGGAAAATGTTAAAGTTGATGCTGCGGGAGTATCTATTTCCATGAAAGAGAGAAAAGATAAAAAAATAAAGAAAGAGGCTGAGTTCAGAGAGATTGCCAATGATTCGATTAGGCTTTATCTTTGTGAAATAGGACGCGTGGATCTTTTAACCGCAAAGGAAGAAATTGATCTTGCCAGGCGTATTGAAAAAGGGGATCAGTCTGCAAAGTCCAAGCTTGCAGAAGCTAATCTCCGTTTGGTTGTGAGTATCGCTAAAAAGTATATCGGTCGCGGACTTTCTTTTTTGGATTTAATTCAAGAAGGGAATATCGGTCTTTTTAGAGCCGTTGAAAAGTTTGATCCAAATCGCGGTTTCAAGTTTTCCACTTATGCCACATGGTGGATTCGTCAGGCGATAACACGTGCAATCGCTGATCAGGCCAGAACTATCAGGATCCCCGTGCACATGGTTGAGACTATAAATAAACTTACTCATGCGCAAAGGAGGCTTGTTCAAGAGCTTGGTCGTGAACCTTTGGTTGAAGAGCTTGCTGCGGAAATGGATATGGATATAAAGAAAGTAAGACATATATTGAAAATTTCCCAGGATATTGTTTCTCTCGAAGC
>MFXA01000011.1:1715-12715 GCA_001787455.1 Candidatus Peregrinibacteria bacterium RIFCSPLOWO2_01_FULL_39_12
AGTTGAAAGAACATCCTACAAGTGTTAAAATCCGTCCGCATTAATTAGGTAACTTATATATAAATATGACAAAAAAAGATGACCAACCAATTTTTGACGATCAGGTTGTAACCGATGAAGATGGACAGAAGGTTACATTAGTTACGAAAGAAGGTTTAGATAAATTAAAGGAGGAACTTGACCAACTTAGAGATGTTAGGCGCAGGGAGGTTGCCGAGAGAATCAAAGAGGCTATTTCATACGGAGATCTTTCCGAAAATTCCGAATATGAAGAAGCCAAAAATGAGCAGGCTTTTGTGGAAGGCAGAATCCTTGAACTTGAGGAAAAAGTTAAACATGCAAAAATTATTACCGAGCAGCACAAAACAAAGTCTGTTCAGCTCGGAAGCACCGTTCATCTTGTAAATTTAACTAAAAAGAAAGACGATCCTGAAGTTTATACCATAGTCGGTTCCACCGAAGCCGATCCGTTTACCGGTAAAATTTCGAACGAATCTCCTGTCGGCAATGCGTTATTGGATAAGCAAAAAGGGGAGATAATAAAAGTTTCTGTGCCGGCTGGGGCTATTGAATACCAAATCGTAAAGATAGATTAGTGTCGCTTCTTCTTGTTCGGCAGATATTGAAGTTCCTTGTGTTCGTTGACTCCTATTCGCGATTGTACGTTTTGTTTTTCCCGCGGATAATCTTTAATAAAAGTTTTAACGGTTTTATATATAAAGTAAACTAAAATAAGCAGACTTAAATACATAAATATCCTCATTGAAAAGTAAGGAATGTTTTCATATCTGACCAATACCAAAAACAAAAATAAAAATCCGATCCAAAATAATCTGCCGGCCGTTTTTTTGAAATAGTGTTTGAATGCAAAATCTGTTTTTTTCTTGTTTTTATAAATTACTGAAAAGGCGATTGCGCATAAAAAGAGCAGGCCAATAAGAATAATCAATGGAATGTAAAATTTGAATTGAACACCTGGGTTTCTTGAAAATAAATATTGTGCGATTGATTTTATGAATTCCATTTTATTGTTTTGTTAAGAAGTGTGTTATTCCAATCTTTTTATGATAATAGCGAAGATAAAATATTACTGCAACCGCTATCAACAGTAAAAATATTATTATTTGCGGGATGCGGATCCCAAGCAGTAAATAGGTGTCGTCTCCGCGCAAGAATTCTTCCATAAAGCTAAAAAAGAGGTAAGCAATCGCTCCTAAAAGTCCGATAAAACCTGCCGGTTCGATTGTCTTAATTTTCTCCGTTTGGCTTAGCAGTGTTAATCCGGAAACTATTATTGTCGAGTAAATGAAGGCATAAATTTGAGTCGGATGTATCGGCACTGTGTATTTTACTGCCGGGTTCGCGAAATTTACTCCCCATGGAAGACCTGTGGGTTTGCCGTAACCTATGCCGTCAAAAAAAGTTCCTATATGTACTATCGCCAGACCGATTATTATTGACGGAATTATTACATCCATCCATTTGAAGAAGTTCTGATCTGTGGATTTTTTGCATATTAAAAACATTGCTATAAGAAGTCCCAATACTCCTCCCCAAAGGCTTAATCCTTTATCCCAGATGTAAAATAGCTGTAGAAGAGTGTTTGTGCTTAGTTCGTAAAAATATGCGCTGAAATTTGTTATAACTGCGGTAATCCGGGCTATAAATATGACACATATGAATATTCTAATGGAATTTTCACTTAGAAATTGGATTTTAAGACTGTTTCTGTCGCTTAATTTGATTAGAGTGTAGGTGCTTACCAAAAGCGCTACTCCAAGAAACAGCCAAAGGCTGTGAAGTGTAAAAAAATTTGTTTGAAAAATAATCGGATGCATGTCAGAAATTTAATAAAGTTATAATTGTTCCAAGCAAAAATACCGGCAAGAGTATTATGTCGGCAAGCACACTTTTCCTGAAGAAATTTGTTTTAATCGAGGCTGAGCAATGCAGTAAAAATATGATTACGACCACATACTTGAATATTCTGCTGTCGTAAACGGTAAATCCTTGTGGGATGTGTTCTATGCCGAAATTTTTTGTGTTTAAATAAAGCGAGGTAAAGTAATATGCGATATAAAAAAGTAGTAGCCAGCCTGTGAATGTGGTCAGTTCTTCCAAAAATGAGAGGATAAGCGGTTCCTCATATATTTGGTTGGTTTTCTTTTTTTCTTTTAGCATTTTTTTCGTTAAAACAAGGTTTTCTTTTGCTTTTTTTCTTTCCGTCCATACTGTTTTAATCGAAGAAATAACCTTTTCTTTATATTCTTTTGCGGGTTCTTTAAAGTATAGTTTTGCAAGTTCCCACAGCTGCTTATTGTAGGATGCAATTTGGTCTTTTATTGAAGAAATTTCCGGTGGTGTTTCAAGGAATTTTTTAATACTGGAAAGAACATTGTTTACTGCTTTGACTATAATGGGTGTGTTTTCTTCCGCTACGGCATGCGATGTCTGCCATTTTTCGATTTTTGTAATTACATCTTCCGCTAAAGATTTTGGACCGGTTGACCGTGTTAAATTGCTTAAAAGTTCCTTTGTTTTTATTTCCAATTCCATGTGCTTTTCCTGGCTTATTTTTTCTTTTAAGGAGACTTCGAGGTCTATCAGCGATTTTAAAAGTTCTTCTGCGGAGGTTAAAATGTAATCCAGGTTGCTACTGTGTTTTATGCGCAAAAGCTTATCTATTTTCTTGTTTATTTCCGCCCGTGAAACTGCATCCAGATCTTTGTCTATTGTTTGAAGTATTTTTGTCACTTCTTGCAGGGTATATTCTATTTTAGCTTTTATTGCTTCTTCTTTTTTCTGTTCTTCCAGATTGTCTGTTTTAATTTCCGGTTGTTGGCTTTTTTGGATTTTTTGTTTTTCCGCGAGAAATTGTTGCAGACGGGATGATCCTTTCCTTCTTGCTTCTTCAATCTCCATCTCTGTTGCGTTTTCTGTCCAAATTGCCGTTACATTTAAGGTGTATTCCGTTTGAAGTTTATTTAATGCAGTTTCTTCACTTTTTGATGGAATTGTTCCTGTGATTATTTTTGAATTTTTATCTATCGCTTCAAATATGAATTTTTTGAGGGTTGTGTCTGTTTTTGGTTTTTCATCTGTTTCGTGTAGTGACAATATGGAAAACCCCAGATTGTTTAATTCCGTTCTTGCGGTGAGTTCGTTTTCCGCTTCAACTGTGCCGCTCAATTTTTTGCCTTCATTGTTTCCAACTATGTATTTATAATTTGGCATTATAGAGTTTTATTTTTTTGCCGCTTCGATGAATCCTTTGAATAATGGATGAGGATTTCCGGGTCTTGATTTGAATTCCGGATGAAATTGGCTCCCTATCATAAATGGATGGTCTTTTAATTCCGCTATTTCAACCAGATTCGCTTTTTCGTAAATCCCCGGGAATATCATCCCTTTTTCTTCAAGGATTTTTTTATATGAATTGTTAAATTCATATCTGTGCCTGTGGCGTTCATCTATCAATGTTTTTTTGTATAGATTGTAGGTTTTTGTTCCTTTTGTGATTTTGCACGGATAAGCTCCGAGTCTTAAAGTCCCTCCTTTATCGCGCTCTTTCGATTGTCCGGGCATGAAATGAATTATATAATTATTTTTATCTATAAGATTTCCTTCATCGAATTCTTCCGATGTAATTTTTGGATTATCAAGAACATGTCTTGCAAATTCAATTGTCATTATCTGCATTCCCAAGCATAGTCCGAGATACGGAATTTTGTTTTCCCTTGCATATTTTGCGGCAAGAATTTTCCCTTCAACTCCTCTTAGTCCAAATCCTCCCGGGACTAAAATCCCTTTTGCTTGTTTCAGTTGGCGCCAAGATGCTTTGTCTTTTTCTTCGAGCTTTTCAGATGAAATCCATTTGTGCTCCAAATTTCTTCCGGCATGGTAGCATGCTATTTTAAGTGATTCGATTACGCTTAAATATGCATCATCCAATCCTGTGTATTTGCCTACAATCGCAATTTTCAACGATGGTTTTTTGGCTTTGATTTTTTTGTTTACTTCGCGCCACTGCGATAGATCCAATTTTAATTTTCCAAGTTTTAATTTTTCTGCAAGAAGTTGAGCGATGTTGTATTTTTGCAAATTTAAAGGTACTTCGTAAATTGATTTTACTGTTTGCGCAGGTATTACATATTTTTCTTCCACATCGCAGAAAAGTGCTATTTTTCTGATGTGATCTTTTTTAATCGGAAGATCGGCGCGGGCTAAAATAAAGTCCGGTTGTATGCCGAGTGAGCGCAATTCTCTGACTGAGGCTTGTGTTGGTTTTGTTTTAAGTTCCCCTGATCCTGCAAGATATGGAAGTAATGTTAGATGAATGAAACAGGTGTTGTCTGATCCGAGTTTATATCTAAGTTGGCGAATTGCTTCCAAATATGGTTGACCTTCAATGTCTCCCACGGTTCCGCCTATTTCAATCATCATGATATCGCATCCGCTTTTTTCCGCGGCTTCAACTATTTTTTCTTGTATGGTATCGGTGATGTGAGGGATGATTTGGATTGTGCGTCCAAGGAATGCTCCTTTTCTTTCTTTTTCCAATACTTCACTATAAATTTTGCCGGTTGTGACGGATGAAAATTTATTTAAGCTTGTGTCTATGAATCGTTCGTAGTGGCCGAGGTCGAGGTCTGTTTCTCCTCCATCATCTGTTACAAACACTTCTCCATGTTGAAACGGGCTCATTGTTCCGGGGTCGACATTGAGGTAAGGATCCAGCTTCTGTGTGAACACTTTCAGTCCGGCGGCTTTCAGTAGCGCGCCTATTGAGGCCGAAGCAATTCCCTTACCTAATGAACTACACACACCTCCCGTGACAAAGATGTATTTTCTCAAAATTTCAAAATTAATAAATGCCCTCTAACTTTTTAAATTTAGTTGATAGGGGAGAAAAGCGCAAGCATTAAATGTAGCCAATATTTTTTTTGGCTTGTGAAAGCGTTTTTGAAGCTACCAGTTTTGCTTTTTTTGCTCCGTCTTCCAGTACTGAATATACATAGTCTTTTTTCGGAAGCAGTTCTTTGTATTTTTTTCGCGCTTCGCCAAAGTATTCCAATATTGTTTTAAGAAGCAGTTTTTTTGAGTCGCCGTAGCCAAATCCGCCGGCAATGTATTTTTTCTCCAATTCTTTTAATTCTTTTTCTGTTGCGAATAATTTATATAAATTAAATACGTTGCATTTTGACGGATCTTTCGGTTTTTCTATCGGGGTTGAATCTGTAACTATTCCCATTACTTGTTTTTTAAGTTCCGGTTCTTCGGCAAAAATTTCAATTGTGTTTTTGTAAGATTTGCTCATTTTTTGGCCGTCCGTTCCTAGGACTACCGCGACTTCTTCTTTAATATATGGCTCAGGTATGAGAAAAGTTTCGCCGAATGTTGTGTTAAATGTAATTGCAATATCTCGTGTCATTTCAATGTGCTGTTTTTGATCCTGTCCTACGGGAACCAAATCCGGCTGATAAAGTAAGATGTCGGCGGCTTGGAGGACAGGGTAGTTAAACAGTCCTACTGTTGGGTCTTTTTTCCCTTTTTCTTGGGCGTCTTTCCATGCGTGTGCTCTTTCCAAAAACGGCATTTTTACAATGCAGTCAAAAATCCAGCAAAGCTCGGTGTGTTCCGATAAGTCGGATTGTTTAAAAAAAACCGTTTTTTTAGGATTAAGTCCGAGCGCTAAGTACGCAACTGCGAGTTCATAAGTTTGTTCCCTCATTGATTTTGCGTCGTGTACCGTTGTAAGTGCGTGCAAATCTGCAATAAACAAAAAACATTCGTAATTTTTTTGCATCTCGATGTGCTGGCGGATTGCGCCAAAATAATTTCCTATGTGCGGATGGCCGCTTGGTTGTACTCCCGATAAAATTCTTTTCATGGATTAAGTGGTGGTTATAGGGTCAATGTCAATTTTTACGTTCGTGTCTATTATATATTCTTTTGGAAGTTTTTCTAATAAATTGTGGATTTTTGGTTGGGCGGATAAATCCGGTAAGCAGGATTTATCTTTTATCAAAATTATATAGCGGTATTTCCCTTTAAGTTTTGCAAGATAGGCAGGATAGGATAGGATTTCGATTTCTGATGAGGGCTCTGGTGTTTTTGGATTTTGGGTGGTTGCGGATTGGCTAAGGAGCTGATTCAGAAGTTTGTGAATTTTTTCTGTGTTTTCTTGGCATCTTTTCAAGTGTTCGTTTTGTATCATTATTTTTGCGAGTCGGCTGAATGGGGGATTAAAGAGCAATTTTCTTTGCGTGCGTTCGTATTTGAAAAATTCGGCGTAATTGTGGGTTTTTGCGCATACCAGCGAAATATTTTCAGGATTGTAAGTTTGGATTATAACTTTTCCTTGTGATTTATCCCTGCCTGCGCGTCCCGCGACCTGTGTTAAAAGCTGGAAGGTTCTTTCGGCGGTTTTAAAATCGGGAATGTTGATTCCAATGTCTGCGAGAATTACTCCTACCAGGTTTACTTTTGGCAGATGCAAGCCTTTTGTTATCATTTGTGTTCCTATTAAAATGTCGGCTTCATGGTTTAAAAATTTTGTGTAAATTTCTTCGAATCCGTGTTTTTTAGCTGTCGTATCTTTATCCGCGCGCAGGATTCTTGCGTTTGGAAATTCTTTTTTAACTTCTGTTTCGATTTTTTGCGTTCCTATTCCCAAGTATTTGATGTGTGTGCCTTTGCATACCGGACAGATTATTGGAGGTTTGGAAATTTGTCCGCAGTGGTGGCAGATTAGTTTATTAAGGGGTTCGCTTCGCGAACAGCTTTTATTAGCAGCTCCTTCGGTGCTACTTGGGCTGAAGGTTTTTTCGTGGTATGTCATTGGTACGTCGCAGATTTTGCATTTTTCGGCGTATCCGCAGTCGCGGCAAACAACCGATGATGCCGATCCTCTCCTGTTTAAAAATAGGATTATTTGTTCGTTTTTTGCCAACGCGCTTAACATTTCTTCTTTTAGGGAGTCGCTGAAGATGGAATAGTTTTTTTTCTTAAATTCTTCCCGCAAATCTACAATTTCGACTTTTGGCAGATCTATTTTATTGACGCGTTCGGTCAGCAATATTGTTGAGTCTTTTAATTTTTCCGCGGTTTCTACGGATGGAGTGGCGCTTCCATATACAATTTTTATTTCAGGATTTAATTCCTGGATTTTTTCAATCACTTTATGAGCGCTGTACCTTGGGGAATTGTCTTGTTTGTATGACAGTTCGTGTTCCTCATCTATTATCACTATTCCCAAGTTTTTAAACGGTGAAAATATTGACGATCGTGAGCCTATGATGAGTTTTGCTTTGTTATCCTTTATATCGAGCCATGATTTTTGTTTTTCACCCTCCGACAGGCGGCTGTGGATGACCGCCGCTTTTATCTGTAAAGCTTCTTCAAAATATTTGATTATTTGTGGGGTTAATGATATTTCCGGTACCAGGATTAGTGCTTGTTTTCCTTGTTTTATATAAGTTTCAGCTAGACGTGTGTAGATTTCAGTTTTGCCTGATCCCGTGATCCCGTGTATTAGAAATTTGTTCAGCGAATTTTCTGTTATTTCCTTGATGGCGGTTTGTTGTTGGCTGGTCAAGGTTTTAAGTGTTGAGCTAATTATTTGTTCGTCCTGATTTAGATGTTTTAGTGGTTTGGTTTGCGATTTTTTGTATGATTTTGGCAGTTCTTTATTATCAAAAACCCGTTTTGGAATGAAAAGTTTGATTATTTTGTTTAGCGGGCAAAAATAGTATCGGTTCAGCCATTTTATCAGATCTATCTGTTGATTTGTGAGAAGGGGATTTACTGCCAGTTTTTCTTTTATTTCCAGAGTTTTAAATAGCGGTTTGTCGTTATGTATGCTGAATATTACTCCTGTAACGGTTTTCTTTTTTAATGGAACGCTGACCAAATCTCCAGAGGTAAAAGCCCCATTTTCGGGAATTTTATATCTCAGCGTTTGACCTATGTTTCTGATTGCCTGTCTTAAAATTATGTCTGCGTACATCGGTTGCAGTATATGTGAAGTTTTATGGCTACACAATAAAGTCTGTGCGCGCAGAGTTTTTTATGCGAACTTGTTTGATGGTCTTGACAGAGCTTTAGTTTCATGTATAATCTTAAACCTTTATATTAAAACTATGAATCTGCAAGATAAAAACATGTTGATTGAGAGATATGCGAGAGGCAGGGAAAGCTTGCTTATTGAGCGCTATATTAAAGATGGTCCCGCTGATTTGAGTGAGCAGTTGGGGATTACTCCAAAAGAATGGAAGGCGCTTTTTGACCATTTGGTGTTTGAGTATAATCTTTTATATAAAACCGTTATAAGCAGTGCTGATTTTTTCTCTGAATCTTATATTAAATATGGAATGGCTCATATCAGGGATATTTTGGATATAAATGATGAGGCTTATGATATTTCCTGTGAGCAGGTTTTTGACTTTTTGGCTATGACGAATGATGGAGTTTACTATCATGTACTTGAGCACAGAGATCGTTATCTGATGGCTTTTAAGGCTAGGGGAGGAGATTTTGTCAGAAAAGTGCTTGGGCTGTGGAAAAAGAAATATGACGGTCAATGGGAGAAAATTTTGGATTTTCTTTTAAATTCCTGTTGTGAAGCCTTGTTTTCGGGGCAAACTTTGGAGCATGGGTTGAGGTCGTTTTTGTGGCTTATAAATGCCCAGCGTGAGCATAGGGCTGTGGAGAAGTCGGAAATTGCGAGAAAGGGATTGGCGTGAGAAATGTTAAAACGGCTTTAACCGGCAATTTTTGTTATTATTTCTTCCAATGTTTTTTTGGAGTGAAAGTCTAAAACTTTTTCAGTTATACTTTCTTGTTCGCTTTTGAAATAAATGCAGATTGGTATGATTAGATTTTTTTGTTGGTAAAGGTAGACGTAGCTTCTTAATCCCCCTGATTTCCCTTTGTTGAGATCTTGGCTTTTTATTCGGATTTTAAAAATAGATTTTTTAATATGGATTTCATTTCCCGGTACAAATGATTCCAGATTTTTGATCAGGTCTTCTTTAAGATGTGGGAATTTTCTTTTTAGTTTTTTTGCTTGCTGTAAAAAGTATCTTGTTATTAATATTTGCATCATTTGTGTTCTATAAATCTTTCAATTGCTCTTCAATTGATGGGATTTTGCTTGTATCTAATTTTTCTAATGCTTTGTCAAGTATGGCGATTGTGGTGTCCAGGCTGGATTTTTTAGTCAAAAAATAGTACTTAACAAGGTAAGTTATAGTGGCGGTTTGAGTGCCTAGCCCTTCTTCGCTTCTGATTAAGTCTAATTCCTGTTTGATTTTGTCGTCTACTTTTAACATGATAGATTTCATGGTTTTTAGCGTTATTATATAAATTTTATATATTAATTATATAATAACTATATATCCACTGTCAATTGTTGTATAGCGAATTAATTGAATCATACAAAGTTAAAATAATTCTAAAATGTGTAGACGTTCTTCTTGACAGATTGGTTAAATCTGGTACTTTTGCTCCTATGCAAAAGTCTGAAGTACAATGTGTTTACTGGAGTCATGGTCGCTTTGATAGCGATTTGCAAGATCGTATGTTTGATGAAGTTATGCCCGAGTTTTTTACCGATGGAGATCCCAGTACTCGTAATTTACTTGGAATAGAAAGTGCCGGAACTTTTACAGATCAGGAGAGAGATGATTATCTGGGAAGGGTTGGAAGAAGTCCTGTTAATGGTTTAATTACTGGTCAAGTTAATGGCGTGCAAGATGAGGTAGAGGCTAAAGTGGCAGTTTTGGTAACTGTTCTTACAAATATGGGGAATGGTTGTTTATTGAGCAGAGAAACGATTTTATTAGGGAAGTGGAATACTGAAAATCCACAAAGGATGGTGTTTCCATATCATGAATCTTATCCTACTGAGGTAATTAAGGATGAAATTGGGCAAAGATCTGATGATTTGTTAAGTGTTTTGTCTTTGAGGAAGGATAAGCGGATTTTTTGGAGGAGTTTGGTGGATATAGCTAGAGGAAAGAGTGAAGGAATGATGAAGTTTGTTGCCGAACGTAATGAGAATTGGTTAAGGATGCTGAGTGATCTTACGCTCAAGGCGGAGCAGAGTAGAACTCGGTTTAAAATTTTAGTAACGCTTGGACGGTTGCACTTTCAGCTGACTGAGGAACTTAAAAGGGAGTTGTCTGATAAGTTGGTTATTCATGATGATATTGTGCTACCTGATTCTAACAGTTACGGTTTATATGGCGGTGATCGTTTGATGGATAGGCAATTACGCGGTGAGAGTATGTCGGATGAAGATTACTTAAGGGTGATTTTTTTTGAGGCGATTAAGAGTATGCCTCTTTATGGACAGAATAATGATCGTTCTGGTTTTTATGCTGTAGACAGGGCTGAATTAGCCAAGATTTGGGAATGTTGTGCAAATATGTCCGTTGAAGAGATAGCTTCCCTACTTGGTTTGATCGTGGACAAGAGTAAATGTACAGAGTATGTACCAGTTGATGATGTAGTGACAGGAAGTACTTCGCATGATGAATATCTTGCTAATATTAGCTGTTCAGTAGATTGTTCATCTTTTCTTGTAGATCGTCGAAATCATCCCAATAATCTTTATATTGATAGGCAATGTGTACTTAGTTTGTTATGTCATGTGATTGGTATAAAAGGTTCTGATTGGGATGTAATTTGTTTATTAAAACAAGTTGTTGATAAAATACAATCACCTGATTTACTTTATATACTGAGGAGGGAAAGTTGTGAGTTTGCGTTGAATGGAGATCATCGCATTCCTGTCGGGCTGTCTGCTGTGCTTCATACAATTGCTAATGCGTCTATGGAAGAGAGGGCGACATTATGGACAGACACCAGCAAAAAAGGTAGTGCCGGTGGAAGATTGGTTGGGTTGGCTAAAAAACTTTTTCCTCGACCTCAGTAGTAAGGGGTTTTTGTCTACGCGAAAACGTCCTTGTTCCTCGCTTTGCTCGGGGACGGCAGGA
>MFXA01000011.1:12776-16531 GCA_001787455.1 Candidatus Peregrinibacteria bacterium RIFCSPLOWO2_01_FULL_39_12
CGCTCTATCCAGTTGAGCTAAGGGCGCGAGCTGATTGTGTCGGGTGGGCGGAATTTACTTACGTCGGTTGCTCCATAGTATCAATAGCGGGGATGCAATAAAAATCGATGAGTATGCTCCTGTAAATATTCCGAATGTAAGTGCGAGGACAAAGTAGAATATTGACGGGCTTCCGAATATTAATATTGCAAGAAGCGCTATGATTGTTGTCATGGTCGTATTTAACGATCTTCCAAGTGTTTGGTTTAATGCAAAGTTTGTTGTTTCGGATATACCTTTGCCTGAGTCCGATGAATGCAAAAGGTTTTCTCTTAATCTGTCGAATACAACGATTGTGTCGTTAACCGAATAACCTAAAACCGTAAGCAAGGCTGTTATGAACAAGGCGTCTATTTCCACATCTAAGAATTTACCGAGGATAGCAAACAAACCGGTTGTAACCAATACGTCGTGTATAAGCGCTACTATTGCGCAAACTCCCGCTCTCCATGCGTTGACTTCTTTTGGAATTTTTCTGAATGCAAACGCTATGTAAATTATCATCATTACTACCGCCAAAATAATCGCGATAAGCGCTTTTTGCAGTAAGGTATTTCCGATTGTCGGACCTATTGTTGTAAATCTCGGTTCCGTGAATGATGGGAGAGTTTTTTGCATTTTATCTACCAGTTTGTCGTGCTGGGCCGAAGTCATGTATTTTGTCTTGATGATAAAACTGTTTTCGTTGGATGCGGTTATTTGCAATGTGCTTAGGTCAATGACGGATTCTTGATCTTTAGATTCCGATAGTTGTATCTCTGATCCCGTGCTTGGCGGTACATCTTTCTCGATAACACTTATTTCTTCTGCGTTTATTTCTTTTGCGGCATCTTTCATTGTGGTTGAAAGAACTTCCTTTGTTACCGGTTCGCTGAACTTAAATTCGATAAGTGCGCCTCCTGTAAAGTCCAGTCCTAAATTTAAGCCAAATGTTATTATTGCTATTATTGATATCCCGGTGAGCGTTCCTGCAATCGTAAGCCATGTTTTCGATCTTTTAATGAAGTCAATTTTCCCACCTTCTTTTTTCTCTCTTACTCCAAAGGCTTTTAAATTTGAGGCTATGCGTTTGCCGACAAATCCGTATAACAATGTTTTTGTGATTATGATCGCTGTAAACATCGAAACTACAATTCCCACTGAAAGGTTGAATGCAAATCCTCTTATTACCGAACTTCCAAAATAAAATAGTATTGCGCAAGTCAGCAAAGTTGAAAAATTTGAGTCTCTGATTGAGCTCCATGCTCTGTCGAAGCCTGCGTCTATCGCCGCTCCCAAAGTTTTGCCTTCGCGCAGTTCTTCTTTCATACGTTCGAAAATAAGTACATTTGCGTCAACCGCCATTCCAAATGACATGATGATAGCCGCAACGCCTGCAAGTGTTACTACAACACCTGTTTTTAATAAAAATGTTAAAAAGAAAAATCCTATACATGCCAATACAAAGGAAAGAAATTTTTCCCACCCCGGTTCTTTGCTGTTTACTATTTTTAGCACTATGTAGCCAAAAATTGCGAGTGAAATTACCAAAGCCAATCCTAAATGAAGATGTGATTTCAGGAGGAATAAAAATATTGCTCCGTATACGATTAACGTTCCGCTTGCTATAAGACCCGGCAGGCGATAATAGAGAATCATGAAAAGCATGACGAAGATGATTCCAATGAATCCTGCCCATAAGCTTTTTGAGAGAGCTTCACTGCCCAATGTTGCGCCTATTGTGTATTCGCCGGTTAGGACTATTGGCGCAGGAATCGCTCCTGTGTTTAAATCTCTTGCAAGGGCTTTTGCTTCGTCATTCGTGAACTGACCTGTGATTTGAGCGTTTCCGCCTGAGATTTTTTCGTTTACTGTCGGGGATGAAATAAATTCACCTCCGACAAAGATTGCGATTTTTTTGTTTACGTTTCTTCCAGTGATTTCTTCAAAAAGTTTTGCTCCTTCGTCATTGAATTGAATTGTAACGTATGGCTGGAAAAAGTTGTCCAGCTGAACGTCTGCGCGAACAAAATGTTCGCCTGTTAATCCTGTTTCTTTCCATGAATCCGGTTTTGTCGAGAACTCGATTTTGTCGTATTTGTACTGTGTTTGCTTTACATCGGTTTTTATTTCGTTTGCTTTTATGATGTGATAGCCGAATTGTGTTTTGGTTATGTCACTTAAATCTTCATCTTTTTCTAATTTTAGGGCAGCCTGCTCGAAATCGTATACGTATGTTCCGCTTCCGGTTACTGGTGTATCCAATTTCCCGCCAATATCTTTATTGCTTTTGTCGTCCGAATAACTTTTTGCCTGCTCGGCAAAATCCGCGCCGTTTTTTAACTTTTTTATTATTTCTTTAGCTAATTCATAAGCTTCTTCGTCTGTTCTTGTGATTGCCGCATCAGCGCTTTCAAGTCCCGCATAGGAAATTAATATGTGACTTACATCCACTTCTTTTTTATTTTTTACTTCTTCTTTTTTGTCTAACAGTTTAAGGATGGCAAGCCCTGTTTCCTGAACAGCTTCGCCTTTTTCGTTTATTACAAAATTGCCCGTTGATTCTATAAGGGTTTGTGTGGAATCGCCGGTTTTCAATTTCTTTAGTGCCTCTTTGGTTTTTCCGTCCAAATCATCTTCAAATGTGTAGGAAACTGTTTCGTATCTAACTTTTTCAGGATATGCCTGTTGTTCTTCCTGTCCGATTACCGAAAATGCTGATCCTTTCTTAATTCTATCCAGTGTTTTTTGTGCGTTTTCGCGGATTTTGTCTTTTTCCTGTGGATCAATTTCTTGTTTTTCTTCTTTGAATTCCAGCTGAATTGTTTTTCCGACTGTCTTCTTAGCTTTTTCAAGACTTACGAATTTTTTTTCATCGTCCGTAAGTTCATCTATGCTTTTTGAAGCGCCCAAGTATGTTAAAACATCTTCTTCTGTTACGGTCGCTGTTTCTGCGAGTTCGACAATTATGTGCGATTCTCCCGCAAATTCGGCTTTGTAAATATTTGGTTCCGCTACGCCGAGCCTGTTTACGCGTTTTTCAATAACTTCCTGCACACCTTCGATGATTGATTCTTTATCGGCTTCTTTTACTTTGCGAAGATCTATTTTGTAGTCCAGTTGAGATCCTCCCTGCAAGTCCAAGCCAAGGCTTATTTTGGTTTTTTGGATTGCTTGCGGAGTGAATGGAAGGATTTTTGTTTGGATGTTTCCCGGCAAATCAAAAAATCCTAAAAATAGTGTTACCACTAAGATGGTTAGTAATTTCCATGTGAGGTATTTTTTCATTTCTTTTTGGTTAAATTGGTTTTAATAGATAATTTTTTGTCCATTTTTGAATTGTTGCCTTTTCCGCTTCTTCCGTAGTCATCCTCAAGTTTTATTACGTCTTCGAGTTCCTGTGTGGATACTTCAAATACCAGTGTATCTTGAAGCGCTTCCAAACGGTGGATAGTATATGGATGAATATCTATTTTGTCACCCTGATTTAAAATTTTCTCTTGCAAGTGGTCTTTATCTGTTCCGTAAGTAAATTTGGCTTTCCCACTGAATATGTATTGGGTTTCGTGTTTCTTTTCGTGATATTGAAGGCTGTAGCGGTGGCCTTTTTTAATTTCGAGGATTTTCCCGGCGTATTTTTCCGTGTGTGCAAACCATATTTCGCTGCCCCAAGGTTTTGGTTTAATTTCGGTTTTGTGAAGATGAGATGCCATGATTTATTCAGTTTTTTTGTCCTG
>MFXA01000012.1 GCA_001787455.1 Candidatus Peregrinibacteria bacterium RIFCSPLOWO2_01_FULL_39_12
TAAAGTTGGAAGTAACCAACTTATTTTTAAGTTCAATGACAACAGAAAATCCTGACGCTCAGCCCCCCCCTGAACGTTCGGCTAGCACACGGAATAAAAAGGGATTAAACAGAAAACTTACAGTAGCCTTTATATATAATGTACGACACGTCTATCCGGATCCAAATGATTCAAGGACGCAGTTAGAGGCTGATTTTGATGACGCTTCGGTGATCGAATCAATGATTAAGCACTTGGGTGATTGTGGGTTTAACGTAATTCCTATCGAAGCAAATGAAGAAGCTTATTTAAAACTGTATGAAAACCGAAATAAAATTGACATCGCTTTTAATTTTGCCGAAGGGATTTACAGTGAAGGAAGAGAAGCCCATATCCCCGCAATGCTTGAGATGCTCCGCATTCCTTACACCGGTTCTTCTTCTACAACTCATGGAATTATTTTCAATAAAGTTCATACGAAAGAAGTGTTGATTGCACATCGTGTTCCTACTCCTCTTTACCAAGTTTTCAATAGTCCTAACGAGAAATTAAGGCATGAGTTGAAATTTCCTTTGATAGTAAAACCGATTGCACAGGGATCTTCAGCGGGAGTAACAAACAAAAGTGTCGTATATAATGAGAAAGATTTAAAAAGGCAGATAAAATTTATCAGAAAAACTTTTTCCCAATCATCTTTGGTTGAAGAATTTCTGAAGGGGCGTGAATTTTCCATCCCAATGCTGGGAAATCCTCCAGAACTTTTACCAATAATAGAATCCTTGCATGATAAACTGCCGAAAGATTTTCAAAGGATAGATTCTCTTGAGGTAAAATGGTTTTATGAAGAAGAATCAGCCGGCGTTGATCATTTATCATGCCCGGCCAAAATTTCTAAAAGTTTATATAAGAAAATAGAAAAAATTTGTATTGATACATGGAATGCTATTGGCATTCTTGATTGGTGCAGAATTGATGTCAGATGCGATGAAAAAGAAAATCCTTATATACTTGAGGTTAATTCGCCGGCCGGGCTTCTTCCTCCGGAAATTTATGTAAATTCCTATTATCCGCTGGCAGCTAGAAAATTGGGTATAAATTATCAAGACTTACTTAAAAATATTATTTCTCATTCACTAAAAAGATATGGAACCAAATATTCAAACTAACATTCATCCTTTGCCGCAGACCGCAAATCAGCAAATGTCGGCAACAAGAACTTTAGTTCTTAATTCTTCAGTATGTAAAGCTGACGATATTAAATTGCGCGGACTTTCCGCGATGCTCCCTCACGGAGGGCTGCCTGAAGCCGTTTCTCCTTACATGGTTGAACTCATCAGGAGAACGGGAGGAATTCATGGACCTCTCGGAAAACAATTTATCGCACAACCCGAAAAGGAGGGACGGTACAGTAAAATCGGTATGGATCCTTTAAACGAAGACCATCACGAAATTGCCCCCGGTGTTGTATATAAGTACCGCGGGAAATTGGATAAAAACGGAAATGTCGCTCATTTTGGCCGCGTACTTTGGACAGTAACAAGGCTTTGCGCAACTTACTGCAGATTTTGCACGAGGGGACGCGAAATAGGGCTTCCTCCTCACGTAAAATCCAGGTCAAAGGCAACCATCGCCAATAAATTTTTCTTATCGGACGAAGAGCTGGAAACAGTATTTAAATTTCTGGAAAATCATAAAGAAATAAATGAAGTTATTTTGTCCGGAGGAGATCCTTTAACTGCGCCACAGCCTTATCTAACAAAAATAATTACAAGGCTTGCCGAACTTCAGCAAAAAGGCGCGCTGGATATTGTTCGTGTCGGCACAAGACTTCCCGTACACAATCCTTTGGCAATACAGGATTGGCATTATGAATTATTATCAAAGCTGAGAAATCCTTATTTAATGATTCATGTAAATCATCCTTTTGAATTAACCGAGGAAACTTTGCATGTGCTGAATAATTTCAGGAAAATTTCGCTTGCTTCCATATTAAGCCAAACTGTTTTACTGAAGGACGTGAATGATTCCGTTGAAACTCTTAATATGTTGTTTGTAAAATTGGCGAGAGAAGGCATCAGACCTTATTATGTTTTCCAAAATGATCCGGTTTACTGGGCAAAACATTTTACCGTACCTTTCAAAAGAGCAATCAAACTTTGGGGAAGATTAAGAGCCAAATTGTCGGGCGTCGTGGCAACCGCAAGATTCGTTATTGATGTTCCATACGGCTATGGGAAAGTGCCTGTTCCGGAAGGAGCGGCGTGGGATGTTGATTACAGTCATTTTTACGACTTCAAGAAGAAGATGCATTTGGTTAAGTAGGGAGGTCTCTAAAAAAGTACCATCTACTGTGTTGTCAGAAAATTTTGATCCTCGTGTACTAGCCAGTACATTGTGGTCAAAATTTTCCTGCCGCCTTGTATCTGATACTTTTTTAGAGACCTCAAATGCTTACCACCACACTTTTTTCAATTTCAGCACGTAAGCGATGAGGTTTGCGAAGAAATGAAGAAGAGGCGTGATTATTATGATCACTGCAATATTTTGCCATGAAGGGATGAAAAACGGTGATAAATAAATAAGCGCTCCAAATACAAAGTCGAGCTGGTCAAACGGGAACCATGAATCTCCCGGCGCAATTCCCATCCTTCTTTTGAAAAAAGATTTTATTAAATCGCCCGCAAGAGCTCCAATCCCAAAAAGCACAGCGTAAAGAAAAATGTTTATTTCGCTATAGTTAATGATAGATGATATTGGGATTGTTGTTTGCAAAAAAAGTGTTGCTACGGCGCCGATATATCCTGCGTAAAATCCACGCCAGGTTTTGTGCGAGCCGAATAATTTTTCGTCAATCGGTGCGCCGAGCGGGAAGCGCAGTTTGTCGAAAATAACAGGGCACATGTTTGCAACATATGCCGGGAGCATAAAATAGAGAGATGATAAAATTAAATTTAAAATATCCATTAAGCGTTGATTAGACTTCGATGATGAGTGGAACTATCAAAGGTCTTCTTTCCAGCTTTTTATTGGTGTATTTATCAACCACTCCTTTAATGTAATATTTTATATCTCTGCGCGTTACTCCGCGATTTTTCTCCATAATATTTCTGTATGCCTTTGCCGCGATAACAGAAATTTCTTTCGTAATTTCTTCGGATTCGTGCATATATATAAATCCTCTTGAAACCACGTCCGGATCTTTTCTGAGCGCTTTTCCTTTTTTGGAAATGTATATAAGAACTATGACAACACCGTTTTTCGACATTATTCCACGCTCCATTTGCACTTGTGATCCAATATTTCCTTCTCCGCGCCCATCTATCAAAATGTATTTTGTTTCAACTTTTTCTGATGACTTGGACATCTTCCCCTGTTCGGCAACAAGAACATCTCCGTTTTCTATCATGATAATACGATCTTTTGGGATACCGCATTTTTGCTCCGCCAGGTGCGCCAATGCCTGCCTCATAAAGTACTCACCGTGAATAGGCACAAGGTATTTTGGCTTTATGTAATTTATCATCCTGGCAAGTTCGTCCTGTTTTCCGTGTCCGGAAGTATGAACTTCCATTATTTGATTATGGATAACATATGCGCCTAAAATGCTTAATTGATTTATAACCGTGAAAATCCCTCTTTCATTTCCGATAATCGGAGATGCTGAAATTATAACCGTATCTTCTTTTTTTATTTTTATGTGAGGATGTTCGTTGTTTGCTATCCTTGAAAGAGCCGACATCGATTCACCCTGAGAACCTGTCGTAAGAATCAACGTTTCTTTGTCATTTTTATTGTTGTATTTTTTTATATCGAATAATGTATCTTTTGGAATTTCCAAATAACCGAGGTTGTGGGCGATTTCAATATTTTCCCTCATACTTCGTCCGCTTACAAAAACTTTTCTGTTATTTTTTGCGGCGGCTTCAATAATTTGTTGGATACGTCCGATTTGGCTTGAGAATGACGCTACTATCAATCTGCCTTGTGTTTTACCCATAATGTCCGCCAAAATTTTTCCGACTTCGCTTTCCGACATGCTATGTCCCGGCTTAAGCGCGTTTGTTGATTCGCAAAATAAAGCCAGAACGTTTTGTTTACCGAGCGCCTCCATTTTATGGGTGTCCGCTTTCCCCTGATTTTTCGGAGGGGTTTCATCAAATTTAAAATCTCCCGTGTTAACTATTTTTCCGACAGGAGTATCAACCACTATTGAAACCGCGTCCGGAATTGAATGGGCGACACGAATAAATGTGCATAGAAATTTTCCGAGACGGAGAGCTTTGTCCGGATCAATCGTATAAATATGCGCCATGCGATCCTGTTTAAACTCTTCGATTTTTTTCTTAACCAAACCTATTGTTAATTTAGTCCCGTATACCGGAGGAAAATCGAGTTTTGGAAGGATGTAGGGGATTCCACCTATATGATCCAGATGACCGTGAGTAAGCACTACTCCGCGGATTCTTTTTTTGTTATTTTCAAGATAATCCGTGTCCGGAATGACATAATCGATTCCGTACAATTCTTCGCTTGGAAATTCAAGCCCCATATCCATAATAATGATGTCGTTTTCGTACTCGAGAGCTATCATGTTTTTACCGACTTCATCCAATCCTCCAAGCGGAATTATTTTTAATTTTCCTTTAATAATAGGTGTTGGTGTAAATTTCGTCATTCGTTTTTTCGGGACCGCTTTCGTGAATTCTATTGGTCTTTTATTTTTCATGTGTTTTTTGTTTTTGTTATATTCCTGCTTTGTTCGCTGTTGATTTTGTGCAGGAATTTGTTTGTTTAATAGCACCGCTTTTGGTGGGGTGCTTTGCAAATTATGCTCTTGAGTTTTAGAGTGTGTGTTGGTGTTCGCTTCGCGAACGTTTTTTGTTAGCTCCGCCAAAGGCGGAGTGTCCCTTTTTTCGAGGGTTCTCTTCATCCATTCATCTACTTTATCCATTTTCTTTTTATACTTAAATTTTATAGTTTGACCGCTTACCAGTTATATTGTACCACAAAATTTATATATTTCCTATAATTTAAATTGTTTTTTTATAGCGACTGAAAATTGCTGGATGTCTACCAGCCGATTTTTCAGTACGTTATATACGACAGCAAAGTCCAGCTTTGTGTAATCGTGAGCCACCACGTTTCTAAATCCTGTCATTTTAATCAGCTTTTCCTTCAGTGAGTTGGGAATGAGATGTTCTTCAAACAAAATTTCAAAAGTTTCGCGATATTCTGTTGGTTTGCGCAAATTTTTAAATGAGATGACCGCTTCCGCCAAATCTATCGCGGATTGAATAACGAGATATAGATAACGTTCTACTGCTCCCTTGAGTGTTACGTTTTGTTTAATAATTTTCTGCGAGTATTTTTTATATGTTTTCAAAATTTTTAAATATTTTTCTATGGCTGACCGCTTATTTTCAATAATATCTATGCTTGTCATGTTATGCTTTTGTTAAACCATATTGGCGAAGAGTGTGTCGAAAATCAAAATATTCATTTAATATTTTCGGTTCAATTATTATTCTGTAAGGTTCTTCTTGATAAATCAATTTCCCGTCCTGTATAATATGATATTTGAGTTCCGGCTGATCTGTGTCATTTAATATTACAATGTCTATTTTTTCTGCTTTTAGAGCACTTTGCAATTTTGCCATTAGTTCAAGCTTTATATCTGTTCTTTTTATCAGCGAATTTTTTGAATTTGCCTCTTGCTCGTCTAAATAGACAGCAAAATCGTAATCGCTTAATTTCCCTGCGTTTCCCTTGGCTTGCGATCCAAAAAGATATGCGAGTTTTATATCTTTAAATTTCTTAAATATTGTTTGTAATTGTGTCTGTCGTATCATATTGTGATTATAACTCAATTTTTTGTTTATGAGCAATGTGTTATACTTTTTGCGTTGTATTTTTTGATATGAACAAAAGAAGCAAAATCGCAATATTGGGTTTTGGTATAGAGGGTCAGGCCGTTTTGTCGTACTTAACAAAACACGATTACACCAATATAACAATCTGCGATCAAAATGTAGATATAAAAGATTCTCTTCCGAGGGGAGTTTCGGCAAGTCTCGGGCAAAAATATTTGGATGGTTTGGATAAGTTTGATGTAATTTTCAGAAGTCCGGGGATTAAATATTTTGATCCTCATATTCAGGTTGCAAAGGTTCGTGGAGTTGAAGTATCAAGCGCCGCAAATTTTTTTATAGACCAGTGCCCGGGAATTATAATCGGAGTTACAGGTACAAAAGGGAAGGGGACGACCTGCACGCTAATTTATGAAATGCTTAAAAAGTCCGGAAAGAAGGCTGATAAAGATGTTTTTTTAGGCGGAAATATCGGCAAGTGTCCGATTGAATTTTTGGACAAAGTTAAGATAAAAAATATTGTGATTCTTGAATTGTCCAGTTTCCAATTGCAGGATTTGGCTAAAAGTCCGCATTATGCAATTTTGCTAAATACAACTTCAGATCATCTCGATTATCATGTCGATAAAGAAGAATATCTGGCAGCGAAGGAGCAGATGCTGATTCATCAAAATAAAAATTGCACGGCGGTTATAAATAAGGATTATGAATACAGCAAATATTACACTCCGCTGGTTAAGGGAAAGTTGAAATTTGTAAGCGTAAAAGGGCATGTTAAAGATGGGGCTTTTGTTGAAGATGAATCCATTTTTTACGCAAAAAACGGGAAAAAGGAAAAAATCGTAAAAGTTTCAGAGGCGGCGCTGGTTGGTTCTCATAATTTGGAAAATATTTTACCGGCTGTTGTTATCGCAAAAGAATTCAAGGTGAAAAATTCCGATATTGCGCATGTAATTGGGACGTTTAAGGGGCTACCTTACAGGCTGGAATTTGTGCGTGAATTAAAAGGTGTGAAATTTTATAATGATTCTAATTCCACGATTCCGGAAACTTCGATGGCGGCCGTAGACAGCTTTAACGCTCCAACGGTTTTGATTGCAGGTGGGTCCGATAAGGGGGCTGATTACGATGAGTGGGCGCTTAAAATTTTAACCAAGCCGAGTTTGCATACCGTGATTTTAATAGGTCAGATTGCCGATAAAATGGAGAAAGCTTTGGTTGATGCTGAAAATAAACTTGGCGACGCACTTGGATCTCCCACGAAAATTTTAAGAAGAAAAACTTTAGAGGAAGCCGTTTTGGACGGTTACGCGGAAAGTGAAAAAGGCGGTGTTGTTGTTATGTCGCCCGCGGCGGCAAGTTTTGACATGTTTAAAAATTATAAAGAAAGAGGAAATGAGTTTAATGCACATGTAAGGAAATTGTCGTAGATAATGATATAGCGAGAGAATGGCAGGAATATATTTTTAAGATTCGTTAGCTATTTTTTGAGCGGATCATGATCCGCTCAAATTCAACTCGCCGTACATGTTAGGCGAGTTGAAATAATAGCTGAATCGTAAAAATATATTCCTGCCATTCTCTCTGCCATCCTTATATCTCAGGAGTTATGATTTCCGTTTCAAGCAGAGAAAGATCCTGTCCCGCTAAAATAGTTTCGTAGGTAACAACTATATTTGTACGGTCGCCGAGATATTCTTCAAGCACATCTTCTCCTTCATTGAATTTTATCATCCTTGCAATCATGTCCGCCATTTGATTCCTTTTTAAGTTTTCATCAAAACTTTTGATTGTATGTGGGATTAAATTTTTCATGGCGGATTTTCCAATAAGATCTTTGTACCAAGGATTTGCATTCCCATTATATGAAATATTCATCCCTTTGTATGTTATTTTTAAACTTTCAACAAAAGTAACATTTTGCGCAGGACGAAAATATTTTCCGTTTTCATATCCCTCGACCCATCCCTTATCCTTCGCATAACAAATATATTTCGTAAACCATTGATTTGCCTTCACGTCAGAAAAACAATTTTGAGAACTATACGCGTCAAATTCATCTTCGTACATGTTGTTCAATTTCATTGAGCCTTCAGCG
This sequence comes from Candidatus Peregrinibacteria bacterium RIFCSPLOWO2_01_FULL_39_12, assembly GCA_001787455.1. GTDB lineage: Bacteria > Patescibacteriota > Gracilibacteria > UBA1369 > LOWO2-01-FULL-3 > 2-01-FULL-39-12. Next base: position 7,945 of record MFXA01000012.1, read on the forward strand.
ATAATTTTAAGCATTTCCGCGCGATTTATTGTGCTTAGCGGCTTGTATGTTCCGTCTGGGTATCCGTTAACAATGCCTTTTGAAGCCAGAAATTCTATTCCCGTTTTGTAAATTTCGCCGTTATTAATGTCCGAAAATGTTTTTGCCGATGCATGCGCGGCGAAAATAAAAGATAGAAAAAGCGTCGTTAAAACGGCGATTGGAATTGCGACTGAAATAGAGAAAGATTTTTTCATAAATTTATGGGCGTTTCTTCACCTTTCTTAAAAAGTTTTAACGTTTCTTTATTTATAACGCGGGTTGCAATAAGCATGCCTGTATAAATTGCGGCGCCGAGCGGCACCAAAACAATAATATTCCAGTTTTGCATATAGGAATACGTAAACGGCTGGCTGAAATATACAACCGCTCCCATTATCAACGCTGAAACAACAATCTTGAAAAAGTTTTTTAAGTTTATCGAAAATTCTATGTATCGCTTTGCAAAAATGTACGTGAGGATGAGAATAATCAACTCGCTCAAGACGCTTGTAACCGCCGCGCCTCTGAATCCGTAATATGGAATAAAAATTATATTTGTTATGATATTAAAAATTACACCGACTCCGTTTATATAAAGCATTTTACTTTGCTTATTTACTGCAATCAAAATAAACGCAAAAAGCACGTTTAAAAACTGAAACATCAGCGCAAAAATCAAAATTTGGAAAGCAATGTCCGAGCCGTAAAATCCTTCAGAAATTTGACTTAAAAATTCCGGCGTGCTCACCGCAAAAATAATCGGATACGCGAGAATCACGCCGCCCACAACCATCGGAATTGACAATGCGGCAAGAAAATCAAATGCGTGCGTAATAATTTTTTTATATTTATCCGTGCCTTCTTTAATTGCTTTTGTAAGAACCGGCAAAACCGAATTCATAAAATAAAGCGGCAGAATCGCAAAATGTTCAAGCATCTTCATTGCAACTCCGTAAATTCCCACTTCGCCCTGCCCCCGGATGAAAGAAATAATGAGTGAATCTACCCTGAAGTAAATTGTATTTAGAATCAACGCAAGACCGTAAGGAGTTGATTTTATGAGAATTGTTTTCCAAAAATCCCAGTCAAAACGAAATTCGAGCGGAGTGATTTTTCGAACATAATAATCGGTTGTTATCACCATTACGAAATTCCCTATATTCCCCGCGGCAATGAGCATGTAAAAGCCGGTTTCGTTGTCGTCCGGAAATCCCCAAAAAATGATGTAAAGCATAAGCCCCACAGCTACTATTTTGCTGATTACTGTTGTTATTGATGCTATGTGCATTTGCAGTTTTGCCTGGAGAACGCTTGTTGTCGTGCCGTTTAAAATGCCTAAAAAAACCGTTATTGATGCTATGGCAACGCCTATCGGAATTTTTGTATTGCTGTAGCTTGGAATTAAAAAAGCTACCGCTATCGCGAGAATCATCATTACGGTAACTAAGATTGTGCGCAGTGTTAAAATGTTTCCTATTATTTTTGGAATCTGCGATTCATCGCGTGACATTTCACGAACTGCGATTGTAAAAAGCCCCAAGTCCGCGGCAATTCCGAAAAACGCCAAAAATTCGTAAATAAGTACGTATTCCCCGTAACCTTCGACGGAAAGATATTGCGTTGTGATTTTAACGACAGCAAGTCCAAGTATCGCCACGACGGCTTTGCCTAAAACCTGAGCGACTGTGTTGATTAAAATTTTTCTTGCAATCGACATCGTAATTTATTGTGTTACAGAGTTGCCATGTTATACTGACTTTCGTTACTTTACCTTTTTTTATGCATGAAATAAAGGCGCGATTAGAGGAAATACAGGGGCTGATAGCTCAAGGGCTAAAAAATGTTGATTTACCTTCGAAAAGAAAGGAAGTAGAAAATCTTAGCAAAGAAATGCAAAATCCTTTATTTTGGAATGACAACAAAAAGGCTCAGGAAATAAGCCAAAAAGCGGCTCATCTTACAAAACTGATTGAAACATGGGAAGACATGGGGCGCGATTGTGATGAACTTTTAGAGATGTTGCCCGATATATCTCCTGAAAAAGATCAAAAAACCGCGGATGAATTTAAGCAGATGGTTGAAAAACTGTCACAAAATTGGCGGCATTTGGAAATTTCCACTTTTTTGAGCGGAAAATATGATGAAAATAATGCGATTGTAACTGTTCATGCCGGAACGGGGGGAACCGATGCTCAGGATTTTGCGGAAATGCTTATGCGGATGTATTTAAGGTATGCGGAGAGAATGGAATTTGAAACTGTTGTCATGGATAAATCGGACGGGGATGAGGCGGGAATAAAAAAAGTTGTTTTTATAGTGAAGGGACAGTTTGCGTACGGGTATTTAAAAGGGGAGGGCGGTGTGCATAGGCTTGTTCGTTTGTCTCCTTTTAATTCAAAAAATACGCGGGAAACATCGTTTGTGCTTGTTGAAATTATGCCTGAAATACATTTTTCAGAAGAAGTGCAAATTGATCCGGAAGATTTAAGAATTGATGTTTACCGTTCAAGCGGAAAAGGCGGGCAAAGCGTTAATAAAACTGATTCAGCGGTAAGAATTACTCATCTTCCAACAGGAATTGTCGTGCAATGCCAAAATGAACGTAGCCAACTGCAAAATAAAGAATGGGCGATGAAAATGCTTCACAGCAAACTTGTTGACTTGATGGAAAAACAGCATGCGAGCGAAATTTCTGAACTGCGCGGGGAAAAAGTGGAAATGTCGTGGGGAAATCAAATTCGTTCGTATGTTTTGCATCCTTATAAGATGGTGAAGGATCACCGCACCGATTATGAAGAACATAATCCGGATGCCGTTTTGGACGGCGAGCTGGATGGGTTTATTGAGGCGGAGCTGAAGAAGGTGAGGTAGGGAGGTAATTTCCTTTGCGATAACTGAATTTTAATTTTCTAGTATCTTCAGCAATCCATTTTTGTTCTTTTTTACTGATATATTCTGATTTATTTACGTAGGCATGTCCAAAAATTTTAATCGAATCTGTCTTTCCCTTTTTAAAGAAAATTTCGGCTAATCGATTGTTGATTGTTGCGAAACACCAATACATATCGTCTTTTTTAAATTATAGATGTATTTTATAGTAGTATTGGTATTTATAGTCAACATGTCTAACCTTTGAAAAAGATCCATGGTGAAATTAAAAATTATAACTGGGGAGAAAAATCCTGTTTTGAGGGCGGTGAGCAAGCCGGTTAAGAAGTTTGATTTTGGATTAAAAAAACTCGCTAAAGAGATGAAGGAGTCTATGGTTAAGGCTAACGGGCTTGGGATTGCGGCTCCGCAGGTAGGGAAAAATATCAGGATGTTTATTATTGCTTTGAACCACGGGAGCCAGAATGAAATTGTTTTGACGATTGTGAATCCGGAGATTGAAACTGTTGGTGGGGATGTTTTGATTGCGGAGGAGGGCTGTTTAAGCCTACCCGGGCAATATGGAAAAGTTGAGAGGTTTAAG
>MFXA01000013.1:0-11085 GCA_001787455.1 Candidatus Peregrinibacteria bacterium RIFCSPLOWO2_01_FULL_39_12
GCTTTTTGTTTACCGAATCCAATTATTTTTGCGCTTTTGCCGCTTTGGTAAGGGCTGTTGAAACGTTTAAATTCCCCTATGATTGGAGTGGGATCGTAAGGCAAGGCCGCGATTCAGTAGACTGCAAATGCAATCTTTCGGCGTGCTCCTAAAGATGTTTTTAGAGGTTCTCTAGTCTAGGCTCGGACCACTGCCTCCACCCTGAGAAGTAATGCTGGTGATTGTATTTATGATGTCGCCAAAGTTGATGTACTTGATAATATCCAATCCCATCGCTTTACCAACTGTGCCGACAATAACCGTGGCAAGAACAGTGATGATCAATCCAATAATGGCGTAACGGATAGTACTGACCGCCGATTTTATTTTGTCTTCCTGTCCGCCGGAAAGAATAAAGGAAATTCCTCCTACGAAAATAAATACGACGGATAAAAAGCCCGCCACTATAATGGCGTAAGCAAGACCTCTATTAATGATCTCCAATATTTGATAATTTGCCGCAGCCTGTACCATTGATCCACCTTCCGTAATGTTGGCCATATTTTTATGTTATGTTAGCGGGGTTTCCTCGGCAGGTTCAACTATTTTCAAGTTAACGCGGGAATTGTTCTTTGAACCGATAATTCGGAGCAAAATACGAAGCGCTTTTGCTGTTTGTCCGCTTTTACCGATAATTTTTCCCATGTCTTCTTTTGAGACTTTAAGAGTAAGTAAAACTCCCATTTCGTCGACTGTCCTTTCAACAACAACTTCTTCCGGATGTTCGACGATTTGTTTTACAACGTACTCAACAAAATCTCGATCTTTTTGTTCGTCTGTCATGTCAGTAAGGTTAGGAAATAAGTAATTAAAATTTATGAGGGATTAGCTTGCGGGAGTTGCTTCGGTTGGGGTAGGTTCCGCCGGTTGAACCTGGTCGGCTGGCTTTGCGGCTTCCGCCGGCTTTGTTTCCTGTTCTGGTTGTGGTTCAGCTGGCTTTTCCGCTTTGGCTTCAGCCGGCTTTGCCGCTGGCTGGACAGGCTTAGCTGCCGCTTCCGCCTTGGCTTCCGACTTCTTTTTCTTATGATGTGTTCTTGGAGCAATGTATTTATCCATATCCGGCATTCCTTCTTTTTCAAGCAAAACTGCAACTGTATCGCTTGGCTGTGCGCCCATTGATATCCAGTGTTTGATTCTTTCCACGTTAAATTTATGTTCCTTGTTTTTGGTGGCAGGTCGATAATATCCAACCTCCTCGAGGAATTTGCCTCCCACTGACGCAGTATGTTCCTGGACAACTACTCGGAAACTTGGCTGGCCTTTCTTGCCTGTACGGTTGAGTCTGATCTTTAACAAGTGTTACTTTTAGTAATAAGAATATTAGAGTATATTGTGTCCGTCCTAACGACCGGATTGCGCGTTTTATTGTAGCCATAAAGAAATCAAAGTCAAGGAAAATTTCGGTTATCTTAACTGCGTGCGAAGACTTTTAATAATCTGCCGGCCGGCTTTTTTATTCATTTCATCAATAATTTGAGGCTTGCGCATAATTATTTCCTGAGCCCATGCAGGGCTTTCCACTTCGATAACCAACATATCTTTCTTAAAATAAGCCGGTTTTATATATTTTTCAGGGGTTTCTTTATCGTAAAACAAAACCGGAATCATCTGGCTAAAATCATGGCAAATTTTTACCGCCTGAATTTCTTTTCCTACTCCATAGCGATTTGCCGCTTTAGTCATGAATTTTTGGAACGGTTCAAACATCTTTGCAAAATATAAAATGTTTTTTTTGCTGTGCGACCCCATGAAAACTTGCCTGAATATTGGATGCCGTCAGTCACAAGTTTGGCTTGCAGATCAGGATCTTTATAAACCAGTTCTATCTTCTCCGCAATATCTTTAATATTATAAGGATTGAAAAATACCGCGTTTTCTCTTCCGCAAATTTCAGGAATCGAAGATATATTTGAGGCAACTACCGGAGTTCCACAGCGCATCGCTTCAAGCGGCGGAAGACCGAATCCTTCATACAAAGATGGAAACACAAAAATATGCGCCGCATTGTATAAATGTAAAAGCTCTTCTTCATCCACTAATCCTGTAAAAATTACATCTTCCTGAAGATTTAGTTTTTTAACGGTATTTTTAACTTCGGGGTAATAGGGATCGGGTTTTCCTGTAATTACAAGTTGGAGATTTAATCTTTTTTCTTTTTTGAGGATGGAAAAAGCTTCTATCAGGCGCGCAAGATTTTTGTGGCTGCGCCAAACTCCGGCATACAAAAGAAACTGCTGTTTTATTTTATATTTTTTAAGCGTTTTTGCCGGAGCGATCGGGTCATCCATAAACCTGAATATTGGACTTACCCCGTTATAAATCACTTCAATTTTTTCCGGATCGATGTTAAGGATTTCCACAAGATCCTGTTTGGTATTTTTTGAAATTGTAAAAATTTTTTTTGCTTTTTTTGTAACATTTTTTATGGTCAGATTGTAAGCAAGCCGGTGATACCATTTTGTCATTTTTCTTCCGTGGAAAAAAGAAAGCGTAAGGTCGTGAATTGTTACAACATATGGCTTCCCATAAAAAATCGGGGCGTTAAAATGCGGGAAAAATGCAAGATCTAGATGAGCTTTGTAGAGTTTGTATAAAAAGATGGTCTGCTCTTTAATTGAATAATGCTTTGCATTCACGAGAATTTTTTCAACATTTTTAGGAGTTTTATATGTTTGATATTCCGCGGAATTAAAAAATAAAACTATTGTATGAGGATATACAAGTTCGTTATTTAATTTAACAATGCGATTTACAAGTTCGCTCGTATAGCGACCAAGCCCTGTAAAACGCGGACTAAATATGCGGCAGTCAATTCCGATTTTCATACGGAAACAAGTATAGCAGAGATGACAATCCTGCGGCAAAATCTCGCTACTTCTACTTGTGTTTAAAATAGAAATATATTATCGTCCTTTGTGTAATTTGAAGCTTTCTTGCAAGGAGCGGTAGTTCAGCTGGTTAGAACGCCACACTGTCACTGTGGAGGTCACGGGTTCGATTCCCGTCCGTTCCGCCAATTAAAAAGCCTTTAGTTATTGGCTTGTAGAAGCTTTTTCCGTTGTGCTTAAAAAATCCTTATCTTGAAAAAACTATTGTCATTATCGTTTCAAAATGATACAATTTTAGTGAAAAATGGTACAATCTGAACTTACAAAAAGACAAAATTTTATTCTTCAGGTAATTGGAACTCTGGGGGAAGCCTCAAATCAAGAAATTCTTAAGCGAGTTGCCGATGATTTTGATAAAGCTTCGAGAGTAACCGTTATAAGAGATCTGAATGCTCTTCTGGGTAAAAAACTGGTTAAAAAATTAGGGAAAGGTCGTGGAATTGTTTATGTAACAAATATCCCTCTCTTGGAAAGATCTTTTGATGTGGACAGCTATTTTTACAAAGAACCGGATAAGAGAGAAATCAAAAAAGAGCGGTTAAATTTTAGCAACAGTTCAATTTGGAAAAATTTATTTTCATCTAAAGAAATAAAATCTGTTTTTTCTTTAACAGAACAATATCAAAACCGTATTTCCAAATACGATCCGGCGCAAATTAAGCTGGAACTTGAACGAATAACGATTGAATTTTCCTGGAAATCATCACATATTGAAGGGAATACATATACCCTCCTGGACACGGAAAGACTCATAAAAGAACACGAAGAGGCGAAAGGGAAAACTCATGAGGAAGCAGCGATGATCCTGAACCACAAGAAAGCTTTAGAGTATGTTTGGGCACACCCAAAAGATTTTCGTATGATTTCCTTGCGGAAAATTGAAGATTTGCATTTCCTGATTTCTGCTGACTTAGGAATTTCGAAAGGGCTACGAAAAAGAGGAGTCGGTATCGTGGGAACAGCGTACAAGCCTCTTGATAATATTTTTCAAATCAGGGAGGTCTTAGAAAGTTTGTGTGTGTTGGTTAATGGTTTTAACGATCCGTTCTTGAAAGCTTTGGTTGCCGTTTTGGGAATTTCCTATATTCAGCCTTTTGAAGATGGGAACAAAAGAACTTCGCGATTAATTGGAAACGCTTTGTTAGCTGCTAACAACTATTGTCCGTTGTCTTACCGAAGCGCTGATGAAGTTGAATATAAAAAAGCGGTTATTTTGTTTTACGAACAACATTCTTTAGCCTTGTTCAAAAAAATGTTTGTTGAACAGTACGAATTTGCAGTGAACAATTATTTTCTTTGAAATAAGTGTTGTCGAAGTAGGTTCAACACTTTTTTAGATTTTTGTGTTGATAATTTTTTAAATGGTAATAATATTAGAAGTCCAAAGATAACAAGCAAGTTCAGTGAAAACTAAAAAAAATCAATCAGGGCAAGTAATAACTACGGCAATATTAAAAAGAGAATTGGGAAAGGTTGGCAAAAGGATAGATGCAGGGCATAGAGAATTAATGGTCTATATAGATGAAAAAATCGCCGGCTTGGAAGAAAGAACGTACACAAAAGAAGATCATGATAAATTTATGATGTATTTAGACGAAGCAATGACGGAATTGCGTGATGCCCGAGAAGGCAGAGGGTTAAATGAAAAACAAATCTTAAGAATGGATGATCAAATCGACAACCATGAAAAGAGGATAGTAAGCCTTGAAGAAAAGGTTATCTCCTAGTCAAAATTCTTGAATTTGCCGTTTAAAATGTTTTTGCGTGTTTTTTGCGCAAGAATTGTTTATAGTTAATTTATGCTGAAAAAACAGGTTACAAATAACTTAAGGGTTAAATCTTTTGGGATTATTGCTTCGCCCGGGGAGGTGATAAAGAAAGTTCCAATAACAATAAAAGCGGCAAATACCGTTGTTGCCGCGCGTAAATCTTTGGAAAATATTTTTGATGGAAAAGATGCGCGAAAAATTGCCATTGTCGGTCCGTGTTCAATTCATGATCGTAAAGCGGCTATCGAATATGCGGAAAAATTGAATAAGTTAAGGGGAAAAGTTGAGGACAAACTTTTAATAATTATGAGAACTTATTTTGAAAAACCTCGTACCACCATCGGCTGGAAGGGATTTATTTATGACCCATTTTTGGATGATTCTTACAGTTTAAAAGACGGCGTGGTTTTGGCAAGAAAGCTTTTGGTTGATATAAATGAGATGGGGCTTCCCACAGGGACAGAAGTGCTTGGACCAATAGTAATTCAGTATTATTCCGATTTAATAAGCTGGAGTGCGATTGGTGCGCGAACCGCCGAATCACAGACGCATAGGGAACTTGCAAGCGGACTATCAATGCCCGTGGGATTTAAAAATGGCACGGAAGGGAACGTGGACATAGCTGTAAATGCAATTATTGCTTCGTCAGCCGAACATAATTTTTTAGGGATGGATGACCGCGGTAGAATTTCTGTCGTTGCGACAAGCGGGAATCCTTACTGTCATATAATTTTGAGAGGCGGCGCGAACGGACCAAATTATTCCCACGAATGCGTCGAAGAAGCGGAACTTCATTTTAAAAAAGCCGGATTGAATTCTCGTATTTTAATTGACTGTAGCCACGCAAACAGTGAGAAAAATTTCAAAAACCAAGAAAAAGTTTGGGAATCCGCATGGCGGCAAATTTTTGCCGGATCAAAAAGTATTTCCGGCGTAATGATTGAAAGCAATTTGTTTGAGGGAAATCAAAATATCGCTTGCGGATGGGGCGAACTTAAATATGGAGTTTCGGTAACAGACGGATGTATAGGATTTGATGAAACCGAGAAATTGATTTTGGATGTTTATAAAAGGCTTTGAATTGAGATTTGTTTTTGTTAGCTTGCGCTAGGCATGAATAAAAATATACCGCAGAATTGTATTGACTTTTCGTCAATGTAGTTTTATAATATACCTGTACGTAAAAAGATGCGCGGAAAAAATAAAAATGAAAAAAATAAATTTTATAAGGACCAAAAATAAATATCTTTAATATATATTTATTTGCTTTTTTTATTATCTAACAAAAATAAAAATGAAAAAGCATCGAAATTGTAAAAAATACCATGGTCACAAAAAAATTGTGGGCGGTATTGTGGCTGCGGCACTCGCATTTACTATGGTTGTCGGCAGTCAACTTGGAGCAGTGAATCCTTCACAGCTCGCTACAGATATGGCTTCAGATTGTTCCGCGGCTGGCGGGAGCTGGAGCGTTGATTTCTGTCAAATGCCAAGCGGCGGGACTACTTATACTCAGCCGACAAATATTACATGTCCAGATGGATCAACCGTACCTAGCGGTTCAACTTGTCCTACAAGCGGAACTACTACCGGAACTATTTGGTGTAATTCTCTTGCCAGACAAGCGACTACCGCAGAATGTAACGCAGCCGATCAAGCTGCCGGCACAACGTATTCAGGTACAACCGGAACTTATTCCGGAGGTACCGGAACTTCTTGCGGCTCAGGTCAGTGGTGGGACAACATGACTTATTCTTGCAAATCCTCAACTGATTATTCCGGAACTACCGGAACGTGGTCTGGCGGAACCGGCGGGGCTGGTTCAACTTATGTAACTCAGCCTACTTGCCAAAGTGCGGCTTATTTCTGGAGTTATTCTACAAATAAATGTTATACGACTCAGGTGGAAAAAACCGCTGCAGAAACCGCTATGGGCACAACGTATTCAGGTACAACTGGAACTTCTTGCGGCTCAGGTCAGTGGTGGGATAACATGACTAATTCTTGCAAATCCTCAACTAATTATTCCGGAACTACCGGAACATGGTCTGGCGGGACCGGCGGGGCTGGTTCAACTTATAAAACTCAGGCTACATGCGAAGCTGCTGCTTTATTCTGGGGTACTAAGTCAAACTGGTGTTTTAATACTCAAGCCGAGAAGACCGCGGGAGAAACTGCCGCGGGTTCTATGGGTCCAGGCTTTGGTTCTGGGACTACATGGTCTGGATCTACCGGATCAGGTCAATATAATAATATGCCTCCGGCAATGCCTTTCTGTGAACCTCCTTCATACTATGATTGGATGAAGCAGTCTTGCCAAACTCCAATGAACACCATGACCAGCACTGACTTCACAAAATCATTTACTCAAAATTTCCAAGATAAAGGATGTGCTCCATGGGACACATATTGTCAAAAAATGATGGATAAAGGCGATTTTGATTTTGAAAGTGAAGGTAATATGTTCGGGCAAGATTGGGAAAATGCAGACTGTTTAAGTGAAAAAGATGCGAAGAGACAGAAAGGGGAAATTAAGCGCGACATTCAAAATCTTGAACAACAACTTTCCGTTGTAGATTTCTCAAGCGCTTCTGATCTTCCTGCTGCAGTTCAGGCAAAATCCGCTTTGGATTCTATTAAATCGATGAATTTTGAAGATTCATGTGAAATTGGAAAGGCCAGAGAAATTCTTAATACTTTCCAAGGAGATGGTGGTATTCAGGAGGCTGTAAACAGCGCAAATGAAATTGGTAATTTCAGACGAGAACTTGAACGTATTGTTTCTGAAATTTCTCAAGAAAGAAAATTCCGAACTTCCGAAAAAGCTAAAGGGTATCTTGATAAAGCCGAGGATGCAGTAGAAGCACTTCGTGATAATCCTCCTTATAATCCTGAAGAGCCCTGGAAATTATGGGAGTCTCTTGACCCTAAATGCCGAAGAGGAGGGATGGGTGGATTTGGTGGTGGTTTCGGCGGAGATATGGGCAGTAAAGGTGGTGGTGGATTTGGTGGCAATATGGGCGGATTCGGTGGCGACATGGGCGGATTCGGTGGCGACATGGGCGGATTCGGCGGTGGATTCGACTCAAGCTCATTAGGTATTTCTTCATTCAGTTTTGGCGGAAATCCATTTGGCGGAGAAGAAGACTTTGGAGGTGACATGGGTGGATTTGGCGGCGGATTCGGCGGTCCTCAATTTGGCCCTCCTATGGAAGATCCATGTTCGTTGGAAGATTTACTTAAAGGCGGTACTCCTCGCGGCTATTTAGATGCCGCAAGGAAAAGTGATGATGAATCCCGACGTGGAGATTTCGAAGGCAATATGTGTAAAGATGCCGGAGATAAGATTAGTCAGTTTAAAAATGTAGTTAACTCTTCTTCTAGTGAACATAAAAAAGAAGGACTTGCTATCGTTCAAGAAGCAGGTGTCGTTCTTAAAAAGTGCGAAAAGACAGAAGATAAAATGCAAATTGCTAAAATTCTTGACAAGATAAGATTAAAAGCTGAAAGCTGGATGACAAAGTCAAATGTTGATATGAGCGAATTTGAAGAAGAAGAAGGATATGACAGATCAAAAATGTTCCAATTCGGAGGTATGGATCAGTTGATGGGTGAAGATTTGTTTGCAAAAATCCAATCCTATATTGACTCTCAGGTTGAAAAACGTCTTTCGGAAGAACTTCCAAAATTGACACAGGTGTTTGAAGAAAGACTTTCATCTATCGTCGCAAAACTCGACCAAAATATTATGGATAGACTCACTACAATCGCTTCAAGCGGATCATTTGAGGATATAACTCTTGATCAGTTAGGAGGCGTTGTTGAGTTGGCAAGTTTTGTGCCTGAAGAGGCTGCTGATACTGTAAACACTCAGCAAGATTTAACAACCGGACTGTTACAAACATCTGAAACTATTGCTCAAGTTTCAGAAGATGCCGAAGATGCGGTTACTGAACTGCAAGAAGTATTGACTGAAAGAGCATATCCGGTGGTTGTTCTTGAAACAATCGAAGATGCCGTTCATCAGGCTGAAACTATCGCTAACAACGGCAGTGATCCAACCGATGTTCTTGAAGATGCCATTCAGTTAATTGAAAGTTATAGCGATGCGGACTTAAACGCATTACAGGCCGCTGAAGGGACATGGCAATTCGTTGATGTTACTCCTTTAGCAACAGCTGACAGACCTTGGTATGTTGCTAACGTTGCTGAGGCTTATGAAAGAGGCGTAGCTACAGGTACGGCTGTTACGGTTGAAGTTGCAGGAACGGAAGTTGAAGCAAGACAGTTTGATCCTGGCAAAACTTTGAACGTTGCAGAGGGTCTTACTATGATTACAAAATCTGCAGGACTTGAGCCTGTTTCTGAAGGCGATGTAAGCCCTGAAGTTGAAAGATTGGCAGGGGACTCTGAATGGGCGGCTCCATATCTTCAAGCTTTGGCAAATGAAGTAGGTATTGATGAACTTAAAGCTTCATTTGAATCCGCAGGCGGCGCTCCAAGCGATCCTATGGACAGAGCTAATTTCGCTCACGTAGCTGTTGCGCTTTATGAAGACATGGGCGGATCTACTTCCGTAAACACAGACGCTGAAATCGGTCACTATGAAGATTTTAGTCAAATGGATTCTATGGAACAATATGATTTCGCCATTGCTCATGAAATGGGCATGATTACCGGTGCTGAAGGCGGAACTTTTGCAAACTTTGAAGCTACAGCAAATCGTGCTGAAGCTGCAAAGATGCTTTCCGTATTCAATGAATTTGCAGAACAGGTTGAAGTTTTAGGTGAGGCTGTTTCTATCGGCACACCTGAAGGCAACTTTGTTGAAGAAGAAGAATTTGTTCCTGAAATCTAGATTTAGATAATCAGGTTGGTAAAGAAGACCTCGCTGAGAAGCGGGGTCTTCTTTTATGGTACAGAAGCTTTGCAAATTTGAGTTTCAGGCACGCTTGTTTTGCCCGCCGTGCAAAACTGCGCTAGGCACTCGGCATTGCTCTCCCTCGCATAAAAGCTCGGGAACCATGGCCGCAATACCTCGTGACTGCCTTCAACTCGAATCTGCAAAGCTTCTGCTACAATATGCTTACTCCCTATATTTTTGCTTAGGAAACACGAAGGCAAAGTACGCAACAGCTAAAAGCACAGGCGGAATGCTTAAGAGCTGACCCATGGTGATTGGCAGGCCGGTAAGCGGGCCGTGTAAATCTTTGAAAAATTCGATAAAAAACCGTCCTCCGAAATAAAGTCCTACATAAAAGAATAAAAAGAAGAGAGAGGGTGTTTGTTTATAATATTTTTTGTAGATGAAAAACATTGCTCCAAAAATCGCCAAACTTAAAAACGCTTCATAAAACTGAACGGGGTGTCTTGGAAAATCTTCTCCAAGTTTCTTAAAAACAACTCCAAAATTTTTAGTTGTCGGCAAACCCACAATTTCAGAATTAAAGAAATTGCCTATTCTAACCATTGCGGCAACTATAGGAAATCCTATAACCAGAACATCTACGTATTTGCTGAAATTGACCTTGTGGATTTTTTGCCAAATTAAATATGCGATAAATAGACCAATCGTTGCACCGTGGCTGGAAAGACCGCCGTTCCATATTTTTAGAATATCCCCCGGATTATTCAGGAAATATTTGGGTTCGTAAAATAATACTTCTCCAAGTCTTGCCCCTGCAATCAAGCCAATGACAAGATAAATTGTCAGGCTGTCCAAATGCAGAGTCGGATATCCTTCTTTCTTAAAAATATTAAAAGTTAACGCGTAAGCTAAGATGAGTCCTGTCGCGAATAAAAGCCCGTACCATCTTATTTCCACCGGTCCGATTTCAAATAAAATCGGGGAAAGATTATTTATAAATATCATAGTTGGGTTTTTACAAGGAAAATATTTAAGGTTTGTGCTTTACGATGGTATACAGCCCCAATATAAATAAAATCGTCGATGTCACCGCTGAAAGGATGCAGTATTCGCATAATGCCTTAATCACAAAAATCTGCAGGTAGATAAACCAACCGGATGCCAAAAAACCAAAAATTGTAAGTGCGGGAAAAATCTTAAGTAAAATATTGTTTTTTGTATCAAAATAAAGAAGGGAAAGAATTAAAATTGTCAGATAATACAGCGCTCCCAAAAGAGCGACTGGAATTCCGAAAATCAGTGAATATTTACTCGTTGTAACTATTTCGCATCCTTCTAAAAACGAACAGGCTAAATCCGCTCCCGTATAATGAACGACTGTCAAATAGCCCGCGTCCAAAAATCCGATAAAGCTAACAGCTATGAATCCCCAAATAAGCCATTTAGGCAGGTTGATTTGCTTTTTCGATGGCGTCTCTGACGAGATCCCTAAATTCATCATAAGTTCTTGGGTTAATTATAG
>MFXA01000013.1:11110-12703 GCA_001787455.1 Candidatus Peregrinibacteria bacterium RIFCSPLOWO2_01_FULL_39_12
ATAGTGCCGTTTAAAAAGTAGATTGGAGTCGCATCTATCCCTGCTGCGTTTCCACTTGCGTGGTCTTCTTCTATTTTGTTTTCAACTTCGTTTGAATATAAGTCGTTTTTGAATTTTTCAATATCAAGGTTTAACATTAACGCATAGGCAATGAAACTTTCTTCGGCCGCAGTTTCCGACTGTTTTGACCATATTCCCTGATTTTCAAAAATTTTGTCATGCATTTCCCAAAATTTTCCCTGAATTCCGGCGGCTTCCGAAGCCTGAGATGCCAAAAAAGCTCTTTCATGGTAATCCCATGAAAAGTGTCTATATACAAATTTTATATGATTCCCAAATTCATCAAGCAGTTTCTTGTTTTGTGCCTCACGTGTTTTGCAGGCAGGACATTGAAAATCGCTGTATTCAACCAATACCACTTTTGACAATGGATCGCCTTTTATCCACTCGTCTGTTCCAACTTCTCCAATATGTTTATTGTTATTGCCGGTGTTTGTATTTGCAAAAATTATCGCTAAAAATCCTCCGATTATAATTATTCCGGCGGCCAGCCAAAATATTATGCGTTTAATTCCTCTTGTCATCGGGGGGACTTTTGTTAAAGAATGGGGGGGGTATGGTGTTTTGCTTTGCAAAACATTTTGTTGGCTAGGACACTTCGCTTCGCTTCGTGTCTATTATAACAAAGCTTATGAAAATTACTACAAAAACCGGCGATGACGGATTTACAAGTCTTTTTGGCGGAAAAAGGGTTAGTAAAGCTTCGTGTTTTATTGAAGCTGTTGGACAGTTGGATGAGCTGAATTCTTTTTTGGGATGGGTTGCGGCGGCTCCCGGAATTGATGCGAAATTGACAGGACTGATTGGCAGGATTCAAGATGATTTATATAGAATGATGGCGGTGATCGGGGCAGGATTAAAATGTCCTAAAAATATCCGAATTATTGGTGAAACGGATGTAAAATTTCTCGAAAAAGAAATTCTTAAAAGACAAAAGTCAGTTGAAAAACTGCAGAAGTTTATAACGCCCGGAGGAGTGGAGTTGGGTAGCAGACTTCATATTGCTCGAAGCGTTTGCAGAAGGGCGGAAAGAAGTGTCGTGAGGATATGGGATGTTGGTTCATCTGGAAAGGAGCGAAAACGCAAATTGGTCGGTGAGCTTGTGAAAACTATAAAATACCTTAACAGATTATCTGACCTGCTGTTTATTCTGGCGTACAGTTTTGGGGAATGATATTTTATAATGATTTTATCAAAAAGCCAGATTTTTCCCGGGAAAACTTTTGAACAGATTACGATCAGGTCGGTTCAGGGGCTTGCAGTATCTACGGGAAAATGTTATAATATAGATGTAGAAAAATAAAAATTAAAACAAAAATTTATGATAAATCTGAAAAAGATATTTTCTTTTCTACTTATTTTTGCGGTTTTTTCGCAAAATGTTTTAGCGGCAACTTTTACAGTAACTGAAAATACTGATGCGAGTGATGCTACGCCAGGAAATGGCGCGTGTGCAACTGCCGGCGCCGTGTGTACTTTAAGGGCTGCTATCGAGGAAGCTAATGCGCTTGCCGGTACCGATACTATAAATTT
>MFXA01000014.1:0-10676 GCA_001787455.1 Candidatus Peregrinibacteria bacterium RIFCSPLOWO2_01_FULL_39_12
CGGCAGAATGCGCAGAATGAAAGTTTCTACTGCTGCTTTGAGGACGATGTGCAAGGTTAGATAGTTTTTCTATTCAATGGATTCCGTATAGCATTTTTCGCAAAAGATTTTTTCGGAGCGTGCCGGCGAATAAGTTGTGACGATTTTTAATCCGCAATTCTGGCATTCTCTTTGGTAAAGGGTTCTTTGGTTTCTCATTTTTGGTCTTTTTAAGTGGCGGCAGAGAAAGCAGTTGTGGGGGACTGGCATCCCTAATTTTTTTAAAAGTGAATATTCCTGTTTTGTGATTTTGTACGGTTTGTCGCAATTTTTACATCGTAGAATTTGTTCGATTATTGTTTCTTTTGTTTCGTTGATTGTTTCAGGCGGGTTTTGAGTTTTTTTGTCGTGAGTGGCGTATTGATCCGTTTTATCCCGCCACCCATATCCTTGTTTTATAGCTTCTTCTTTTGTGAGAGGGAAATACCACTGTGCCATTGTTTCATTGTAAGCAAAACATGACATCTCTATTGGGAAAAATTCTCCGTATTCTTTTGTTTGGGTCATGTGAATTATTATGCGCGGGACAAGATCTTCATACTCATCTTTTGTGTATTGTTTGTTCAGGATGCAATATTGTTTGTGGCGAAGTCCGATACATCCGAAAAGATTGCTGGAATGAGGGCAAAATGTGCAGTATTCGATGTCCGATTGGTTTCCCAGCATGTGGTGTGAAAATTTTGAATTGAAAGCGTCGTATCCTAAAAATGCGCATTCGTACAACCTTTCTGCGTCGCCGCATTCTTGAATATCCATACAGTTTTTTAAAGGATTGAACGCTTGATATACGTATCTGCAGTCCCATAAACCTCTGCTGTCAAAGCATATTTCTGCGTTTTTGCAGTTTGTAAGGTAGTCACCTGTGACGTTTTCGTTTTGTACTCCGTGTATGTATTTCTGAGGATATTTCAGTTTTATTTCTTCAAACATTTTTTTTGCTGCCTCCAAATCCGAATAGGATTTTAGGAACTCTAAAGCTTTTTTATATTCATCTTGAGATACTTTTTTGTTTTTGATGTAGAATTCTTTGTTTTTTAAATTACTGCACATAATGCAATGTTTGCATCCGATACAATTTTTAAGGAAGAAACTGTTTGAGCAGTTGTCGCAGTCCTGGCAGAAATAGCAGTTGTAGCATTTGTGGCTGTCTATACATTCAAAGCAGAGTTCGCATTTATCTATGCGGTAACATTCCATACAGCTTTCAGATTTATTTGTGCTGTAGGAATAATAGCAATCTCTATTGTGCTCGGAGTCGAAAATCATGTAGCAGTCCTTGTTTTTGCCTGCGTAATTTGTGTAGTCGGAATTTTCGTCGTATTGGTAGTTTCCTTGAAGTGCCGGTCTTGGAACTTTTAATGATAATTCTTGAAATTGTTCGAAAAACGGGCGATTGAAATCGTATTTTCTTCCGTATTCCATCGGATCCCAATCATCGCTGAACCAAGCATAACGGTCATATACTTTATACTGCGATTCCGGATGGTGATTGGAAATCATTTCCTTTCCGGTCAGATCACATTTTCTTTTGTATAAAAAGAGTTGGTTGCCTTGTGCCAGTCGGCGTTTTTCTCTGCAATCAGGGCAAAGTGTTGGTGGCGGGATTTTGTATTTTTTGTTTTTAATAACGGTTGCCGCATCATCTAAAAATTCCAGGTCTTTTTGAGTCACTGTGAATTCCGATTTGCAGGAGTTGCATTTCATGGATTTTTTATAGCATGGATGTTTGTTTTTGAAAATGGTATAATGTTCAGATGGATCTCAGTATTTTCCAACAGTTAGGTGTGGCTCTTGCGCTGGCAAGTTTAATAGGACTGGAAAGGGAGCGCACGTATCAACTTGGTCATTATGATGACTTTGCTGGCGTAAGAACTTTTGCTCTTATCGGTTTGCTTGGTTCGTTGTCGTATATTCTTTCTTCATATTCCACGATTGTTTTTGCTTTAATTACTGCGGGATTTCTTGTTCTGGTTGTTATGGCGTATTTTTTAACAGGCAGAGGCTCGGAAAATTCAGGCGGTGGCGTAGGAATGACTTCGGAAATAGCGGCGGTTTTAGTCTATATTATTGGTATTTTAAGCGGAATGGGGCAGTATTTGCTTGCAACTGTTGTTGCCTTGACTGTTCTTTCTGTTTTGTATTTTAAGGATGTTTTGCATCGTTGGGCCAAGCAGTTAGAAAATCGTGAGTTTGTTTCGACTATTCAATTTATGATTATTGCTTTTGTGGTGCTGCCTCTTTTGCCTAATCAAAGCTACGGGCCTTATGATTTTTTCAATCCTTATGTTGTGTGGCTTATGATTGTGTTTATTTCAGGGCTGTCCTTTTTAAGCTATATAGCGATTAAGGCGTTTGGCGCAAAACGGGGGATTTCCGTAATCGGATTTTTAGCGGGTTTTATTTCCAGCACCGCCTTGGCTTTCAGTTTTTCCGCTGAAAGCAAAAAAAATCCTACAGTTGTGAATCCTTATGCTTTTGCTGTTGCAATTGCCGGAAGCGCAATGTTTTTCAGGGTTTTGATAGAAATTTATGTTTTAAACAGTGAACTGGCGGGGAAGTTGCTTATCCCTATGATTTCCATGGGTGCCGCCGGTATTCTTGGCGCTGTTTTTCTTTTGTTGAAGAAGGAAAAAGTTCCTGAAGATATTGGAAGGAGGATGCTTGAACTTAAAAGTCCATTCAGTCTTAAGCCCGCTTTGAAAATCGGAATTTTATTTGCCGTTGTTATGCTTGCGTCAAAATTTGCCGCTTCCGCGATTGGGGACAGAGGTATTTATTTGACCAGTTTTATTTCCGGATTTATGGATGTTGATGCTATTGCTGTTTCGATGGCAAATATGGCCAAGGATGGATTTATGCAGAAACAGGCTGTTATTTCTATTATGATTGTTGTTTTGACCAACACTTTTTCCAAAGCCGCCATATTTTTTATCTTTGGAAACAGGAAGGTTGCGCTGAAGATTGCGGCTGTGTTTTCTTTTGTGTTTTTAGCTGGATTCGTTACCGCAATGCTGGGATAATTATCTCTTTTTGGCTTGACACAGACCAGAATGTTTGTTTATACTTGTAACTTGAGTTTATTAATTTTTAACTGTTAAATTATGGGAAGAGGTGGACTTTTAGCATTTACGGCGGTTTTAGCTTCATGTGCATCTGCGCCCCATGTTGCAGAAAAGAATCTTGGTTCTGATGGAGAAGATGTTTTGATTATGATGGAGAGAGCGCGAAGAAAAGCATTGCTTACTCTTTTACCTAGTGAAACATATCCGCATGAGGGAAGACAACCTGGTGATGGTAGTTTTATTAGATGTGAAGAAGTTGATATTGGAGAGTTGGAACAAGATCGATGTTCTGTACTGGAAAGTGTTGCGGCTGAGGCATGTGCGCGGGCGGCTCGTGTTTTTTGTACAGGAGCTCCAAGTATTACCGAACGGCAAGTCGGTAGGTCTGTTGTTGGAGCTGGAAAAGTTAAGACTGACTGTGTCCAGGAAACTCCTGCCGGCAGAAAATTTGGGACTTTATTTTGCAGATCTAAAGCTGGCACCCATGGTAGCAAGGCTGTTGTATGTACCTCTGTTGAACACAATGTTGAGTAATATTAACTTGAGGTTTTTCGGAATTCACGGGAATATAAAACTGTTTTAGGCGCAAGGCGAATATTAGTTGTAGAAATTTTCGACAGCGAAGGATTTTTAATAGATTGCCGAAGTTTCCTACAAGGTTTAAATGAGTAAAATTTCAGCTTGATAACTTCCCGCTATCTTTGTATTTGTTATATATTATTTTATATATTTTTATATATGGATGATGCAGTTTTAACAAAGACCGTTGCTTATGACCGTATGGTAAAAGGACATGAGCGTGAATTTACAGATCCTATATTAAAAAGTCCCGAGCATCTTCTTGATTTAACTTATGCGGAACTTGAGGAGCGCAATCTTGAAGTGAAAAGAAGAAGGTTGAATGGTGTTGCAAGCGATGAAATGAAGGTCGAGTTTTTGAAATATCTTGCCGAGGAGAAAGGGATTAAGGCTGTGACGGTTTGTTTTACCGATCTTGAGGGGAAATTGCATGCTTTGGATTATGATAAAAAATTTGTTTTGGGTTCCGAGGATAATCTTACCTTTGACGGGTCTTCCATAAAGGGGTTTACGATACAGAGCCAATCGGATTTAAGGCTTACGGTTGATTGGACAAGTTTTAGATGGGTTCCGTCAGATATGTTTGGTGCGGGCAAAGTTTTAGTGTTTGCGAATGTTTGCGATAAGGACGGAACTTTTTACGCTTCCGATTTTCGATCGAATTTAATGGGTTTATGCAATGATTTGAGAAGCAAGCATGGGATAACTGTAAATGTCGCTCCGGAAATCGAGGGGTTTTTATTTAAAGATGTAAAAGCGGAACAAGCTTTTGATGAAAAGAAGGGGTTTGAACTTGCTACAATGAGCGGGTATTTCAGCTCTCTTCCACGCGATATATTAAGAGTGTTTATTGATAAATTCGCCGAGGTTCAAAGGGCTCTAGGTTTTGAAAATGAAAAGGATCATCCGGAAGTTGCGCCCGCGCAGTTTGAATTGAATTTTAAGTATTCTTCCGCGCTTGATACTGCCGATCAAATACAGCTTTATAAGTTTCTTGCCAGACAGGTTGCGAACGCTATGGGATACACCGCCTGTTTTTTGCCAAAGCCCGTTCAGGGATTGAACGGTACCGGAATGCACACGAATATGTCTTTATCCAAGAATGGAAAAAATATGTTTTATGATGTTGCCGGTGAAAATAAAATTTCCGAATCGGCAAGAAAATTTCTTACTTCAATTTTATATTACGCAAACGATCTTTGTATCGTTATGAATTCAAGTGTGAATGCTTACCGCAGGCTTGATCCGGCTTTTGAGGCTCCAAATGAAATAAAAGTTTCTCCGGTTGATCGCGGGTCTATGATTCGTATTCCTATCGGAAATGAAAGGAGCGCAAGAATTGAAGTCAGAACGGTTGCTCCGGATGCTAATCCATATCTTTGTATTCATACTTTAATATGTGCAGGGTTTGCTGGAATGAATGCTTCTTCTGAAGAATATGAAAAAATGGCGAAGAAGGTTTATGGTAAGAAAGTTGAAAAGCTCCCCGGGAATATTTATGACGCGCTGGATTATTTTGAGAAGAGCAAGTTTATGTCAGAAATTTTGGGGGATGAAAATTTGGAGAAATTCGCCTATTTAAAAAGGAAGGCTGCCGACAGGTCGCCGCGTGTGCTTGGGACTAAGGTTAAATCTGGTGAAATTTTATATCATCACGAAGTTACCAATCAGTTGATTTGGGCGGATTTTTGATGGTATTCTTAGATTGATGGTACTGCTTAGATCTTTAAATCTGCCGATGGGGGAGCATGCTAAAAATTTTTCTTTGAAAGGTGTTGATGAAAAGTTTTACAGCCTTGCGGAGTTTTCCGGCGCAAAAATTTTAGTGATTGTTTTTATGTGCAATCATTGTCCTTATGTGCAGGCGGTTTGGGGCAGGCTTAATAAATTACAGGAAAGATTTTTGAAAGATAGTGTTCAGTTTGTTGGGATAAATCCCAACTTAAATCCTGATTATGAAGAAGAAACTTTTGAGAAGATGCAGGAATATTATAAAAAGTTTCATATGAATTTTCCGTATTTGCAGGATGATACGCAAAATACTGCGCGCGAATATAAAGCCCAATGTACGCCTGATATTTATGTTTTTGATAATGGGCGGAAGTTGGTTTATCATGGAAGGATTGATGACAGCTGGCAGGATGAAAGCAAGGTTACTAAGCAAGAACTCGCGGAGGCTCTTTTAGCTTTAATAAAAGGTGAAAAGGTTTTGGGCGTGCAAAATCTTTCAATAGGATGTTCAATTAAGTGGAAGAAATTTTGCTGAGCAAAATTTCCAAAAGGAAAACTCCCCATCTAAAGACAGGGAGTTTTTTAATCATTTATGAGGAAATTTTGCTGAGCAAAATTTCTATTTCTTAGTTTTTCCTTTTACTAATGGAAGACCTGTTCTTTTGCTTTCTACAACTGACTTTCCTTCTGGAAGTTCATCAAGTGCACCCGGTTTTACCTGTCGTGCGAAGTAGTAAATGACCTGTTTTCTGCCGCCTCTCAAAGTTACATTTTTTGAGTGGAGGTAGTAAGTCTGGCCTTTGCTGTTCTTGTGAGAGTATGCCATAGTTGACATGGTTAATAAAATGTTGGTTTAAAGATATCAAGTTCCGTATCTATAGTCAAGAGGTTTTTCAGATTTAAAAAATGCCCCTTTTTTTGGGGCATTTTTTTGAGTCTTCGCAAAGTCAAAAGAAAATTTATTTACGGCATCCTTTACAAGATTTTTTTGCAGTCTTTTTCTTAGCGTGTTTTTTTGTAGTTTTTTTCTTTGCGACTTTTTTCTTTGCAGCCTTTTTCTTTGGCATTTTTATGAGGTTAAGAAATGTAACTTCATTATCTGTCTTTATGAAATCAATGCAACCTTATCTGATGGATTTTATGGATTTTTCGTTGATGTATGAGAAAAAAGTTGTTTCGCTAAGATGGGGATGTGAATAAACTTATGGTTCCGGGTTTTCTAACTAATCTTGAAGGTATGGTAGAACTGCGTCTTTTCCCTCTTCTCCTGTATATGCCTGACCGTCCATTATTGTTGTTACACGCGCCATCCCTAATGATCCTCTGGACACCAATTCATATCCTCTGCATATTGATATTTCTGTAATTGGAGTTTCTTGAAGCGGGCTAAGGTCTAATTTCGGCTTTTTCCCTGTTTGGATTTCATGGAAAGACATGTGTCCGTATTTTTTGCCGGGAGGTAAAGGTTTGGTTTTGATGCCTTTGTCTTTGTGTTGGTCCATTTCCACGCTTAGAAAATCCAATGGCGGCATTCCGCGAACCGGTTCAAGTGCGGTGTTGGAATATTCAGTTTCTTTGTCTATTATCTCCACTCGACGTGTTCTAAAAATGTCTTTCAAGTATTTCCCGTGAAAATGTTTGGATGGAGCTGTTACAAATTTGACTGTGTCTGCTTGTATTACTACTCCATCCAGTACTCCTAAATCCAGTGCGTCGTCCGATGTTTCGAAAGTCGTGAAATGAACTCTTCCAAGCGCTTCCAAATTTAAAAATTTTTGCTCTGCGGCGTGTAGACTCATTCTTAATTCCGGCGGTGTTATGGCTAAGCTGTCAATTCCTGTTAAATCCATTGTTCCTCCTCTGGCGATTATTCTTATGTCTAATGATTTTGTTATCCTTGCATCTTTGAGTGGTTTTAGTGGTGTTTGGTTGTTTTCTTGGTAGCTGATTATCCTAATGGCGACTTCCTGTATTACGAAATTCTGCAGAATCTGGATCAATCCATCCAAGTTCTCTATATTATAAGCAACTATTTTGGACACTGTTGTTTCTCCGTATAGTGGGCTTAAATCTGGGGTTGGCAGTTCTGGTCCGATTGTTCCATCATTGTTTTTATCGCGACCACTTATTGCTATCAGGACTTCTTTTGGCGGTGTTTCAGCAAGCGGTTGAAATGATGGCCATTGTGCTGTTGATACGAGTTCGTATTCGTATGGTGGTTTTTCGTCTTTGCTGTCAGTGTTGGTTATCAAAATTATATCTAAAGGTATTCCCCTTAGCGGTTCAAGGCTTTCTATGTCAGGCGATATTTTTATTGCTTTGCTTAATGCCGCATCTATTACTTCCCGATTTGTTAGCTGTCTTTTTGGGTGGTTTGTGTCTGTGTCTGTGTCTGGTT
Organism: Candidatus Peregrinibacteria bacterium RIFCSPLOWO2_01_FULL_39_12; assembly: GCA_001787455.1. Lineage (GTDB taxonomy): Bacteria > Patescibacteriota > Gracilibacteria > UBA1369 > LOWO2-01-FULL-3 > 2-01-FULL-39-12. The sequence continues at coordinate 7,810 of MFXA01000014.1, forward strand.
TATCTTTGGTTGGGGCTTGTAAATCTCCGGGCATTACAGTCATTTCAATAGGTTCTCTTGAGTGTGTTTCTCCATGTGTTTTTAATTTTTTGGGATCTATATTTCCCTCAAGGTTTACAAGGGCATCGGTTCCCGTAGCATCCAACTTGTTTTTATTTGGTGTTTTTTCCGGTCTGACAGTGTTTGATTCGTGTTTTTCTTTATCTTCTTTCAAATATGTTTTTACATAATCACTTACATCAAATATCACTGTACCTTCGAGATCGGTTATTTCCGTTTCAGGAATGCCTGGTTTAACTATGTGCCATTTGCTATATATTTGTATCAATAAATCTGAGTGCAGTTGTTCTCTCCCGTCTGCCAATTTTTGTCTTGATATGCGTACTTTCATTGGTATTTTATTTCCGTATACTCCTTTAATGAGGCTTATCATCATTTGAGCGCGCGCATTGCAGTTTCCTTTTCCATCGTTGAGCAGGGTATGCAATTGAGCCGACCATTCCATGTATTCTCCGAAATGTTCTTCCATCATTTTTTTGATTGTCGAGAAAAATCCTTCAGATGTTTTTTTTGCTAGGTCTTGATAATATTTTATGGATTTGGCTAATTTCTGTTGGTCTTTCTCAAATTCTTCTTTTGAAATGTGTCCTTCCAGCCATGATAGTTTTAAGAAAAAATCTCCGTAGTCGAAATCGGGCAGGTTTGGGTTTTTTCCGAGTGCGTTTCTCCATGTGATCACTTGCTCTGTTTTTGCTTCCTGCTCTTCGGAGTTTTGTTTGAATGCGTTTATGGCACTGCTTATTTTATGTCCCGCTTCTTGTATTAGGAAACTTATTGTTTGTCGGACTTTTTCAATGTTCCCCGGTGTTGCCTGTGTCCCTACTGCTATTGTCCCATGCAGTGCCAGTGCGGCGGCTGCTGCAATAAGCCAGCGAGTTTTGTCGGTTTTGCGGGATAAGTCGTATTGACTTATGGTTTCGGTATCCGGTTGTCTTTTAAGAGCTTCTGACATAGGTTGGTGGGCGGTTTGGTAAAAAGAGATGTATTATGCACGAGGTTTGGTGATTTGTCAATGCTTGACTTGAATTTTACGAATTTGTAATGTAGATTTGCTTTTGAATATGGGCGATACAAAGCAAATCATTATCGGGCTTACAGGTTCCATGGGTTCCGGAAAGGGAGAAATAGTGAAAATTTTGCAGGGGAAAGGTTTTGAGTATGTCACTTTGTCTTCCATTGTCAGAGAAGAAGCGCGAAGGCGCGGGATTCCGGAGGAGCGTGAAAAACTGATGGATATCGGCAATTCGATGAGAAAAAAAGATGGCGCCGGGGTTTTGGCAAAATGTGCATTGGAGAAAATTAGTGAATCAGATTGTAGCAAATGGGTTGTTGACGGGATTCGCAATCCCGCAGAGGTTAAAGAGCTTCGTAAATCTAAAAAAATATATATTATCGGAGTTGATACCGATAAAAATCTTCTTGTTGAGAGAATTTTGAACAGAAGCCGCGAGAGCGATCCGAGGGTTCGCGATGAAATCCTAAAAAAAATTGAACGGGAGCTTGGAAAAGGTGAACCTAAAGATGGTCAGCAGGTCGAAAAGTGCATGAAAGAGGCGGATAAAATAATTGGGAATAATGGTACGCTTGAAGAATTTACGCAAAGTTTTTCCGATTATTATAATTCCATACGCCGTCCGTCGAAGGATGAATATTATCTGGATTTGGCAAAAAGCGTTTGCCGAAGGAGCACATGTACAAAAGTTGAAATGGGGGCCGTGATTATAAAGGACGATCAGGTTGTCGCGACCGGTTATTGCGGTGCGCCGAGAGGAACAAAAAGTTCGCAGGAGCACGGTTTTTGTTTACGCAGAAAACTTGGGATTCCTTCCGGGCATCGTTACGAAATGTGCAGAAGCGTTCATGCGGAGCAAAATGCGATTATAAATGCGGCGCGTTCCGGTACAAGTTTGCTTGGCGGGGACATGTATATTTATGGGAAAATTCAGGGTGAAGACGGGGCGGTGCTCGATGCTTTTCCGTGTTTCATCTGCAAAAAAATGCTTATTAATTGCGGGCTGAAAAGGGTAGTATGTTCTTTAAAGGATGGTTCGTCCAAGATTTTTTTGGTGGATGAATGGATGGAGGAATGGAGAAAAAATGACATCATTGATGATAAGTTCCAGTATGGGGTGAAGACGGGTTGACCCGCGGTTTAGGCAATTTCTCTCATAAAGCAAGTGTTGCTACTCGGGCAAAGTTTCGACCAAATGCTACCCCACAATCATCTTCTTCAAAAGTCCAGAATTTTCCCGGGGCAACTTTTGAACAGATTACCAGTTTGGCAAAGCGTTCGGCGGCTATTGACATGGAACAAGAACTATGTATAATAATGGTCTGTTTAATATATATTTTATGAGTGAATCAAGTCGGTTATCAGATGGGGAAGTGGGTTTTAACTGCTTGACTGAGGGTTCTGCCGTGGACGATTTTGCGGGTATTGCTGTAGTTCCCGGGCGATTAGAAAATTCCGATAGTGGTGTAAGAAAAGTATCTTCTTTAAGATATTTGATTCTTTTGGCTGTGTTAGTTGCTATGGCTGGATGTAAGGATTTTGGGAAAAAGAGGGGTTTTAAAACTGGAAAATCCGGTGGGAGAATTGAATTATATGATCCTAATGCTGGGAAGGGTGGTGGTGGTTTTTATGTGGATTCTACGGGTCGTATGATTTTTGGTGAAGGAGATGGTAAGAGTGGTGAGAAAGGTGAGGTTGCAGGGACTGGCAAGGGCAAGAGTGTGGAGAAGGGCGAGGGTGTTGGGGCTGGTTCCGGTGCTGGTAAGAGTGGTGAGAAAGGTGAGGTTGTTGGGGC
>MFXA01000014.1:10763-11703 GCA_001787455.1 Candidatus Peregrinibacteria bacterium RIFCSPLOWO2_01_FULL_39_12
GTGGTGATGAAATTGGGGGCAAAAATGTTGCAGTAGCCAGTAACGCTGAAGTGGCTGAACCTCCAGTATCAGCGGAGGATCTAATAAAGAGAACGTTAGTCGAAGGATACATTAAGAAGGTTATAACTTCGCGAGTTAAATCTTCTGACATTGTACTGCCATCCAAAGATGTAGAGCGCGATGTAACTTTCAGTTCGAGTGGAAGAGAGGTTACTGTGCGTATAAAAATTCCCGCAAGCCATCTTGCCGGAGTGAAGAGTCGTTTAATGGGGACAGTTGGATCGCCTTCGAATCAATTTTTTATTGATACAGGCGAATATATGGACGAGGAAACTTTAAGGCGCAGATTTTTAGCTGCAGAGACTGCTGATTGGGTAAGAGTAGGTAGTTCCAACCTTACAGTCAACCCGGGTTGGTCTTTGCCTGTTTCCATAGATGATTCTGTTCTTGTAGGGTTGACGAAGGCTGTTACCGGAAAATTCACTACAAAGAGAGGGAAAATGCAGGCAATAACAGATTTTGCTGCTGCGGCTGTTAAATATGTAAGAGCCGAAGAAAGATACTTCTCCAAGTTTCCTTTGCTTACATTAGCCGATGGGTTTGGTGATTGTAAGGATTTTTCTGTGCTTGCTGCGGCTATGGGAAGGATTGTGGAAGTGGATTGTGCGTTTGCCGATTTTAGGGATGAGGAGCATTTGGATGTGGCATGTGCTCTTGACGGTGAAGGTGCGGCATTTACATTGGGCGGAGTGAAGTATGAATGGTTGAATGTAACTACATTTCTTAGTATGTATGGCCCTAATGGTATGGGAATTCAAACTAATCATGATGGTATTGGTGTTTTGCCTGATGCATTCGGAAGTCCGGAGTATTTACAGCCTGTTTCAGGCAAGCCGGTTGCTATAAAGGAGCTTGTAGCTTCAGGAAAATTGGTTCTTAA
>MFXA01000014.1:11709-12955 GCA_001787455.1 Candidatus Peregrinibacteria bacterium RIFCSPLOWO2_01_FULL_39_12
CAGGCAAAAATGGGATGAGCGTCGTTCTGCAGGAAAGGGCGGAAAGACAGGGAAGGGCGGAAAGCGTGGGAAATAGTTTTAGCAGGTAGAGTTGGGTGGTATGCGGCGGCTAATTTCGCACAATCTTTTCATTACCGCTCTGTAAATTTTAAGATAAGACCGAAGTCCCGCCGCTTGTAGCGCTCTTGGACCGGTAGTTAACGGTTTCTCGAGGTTACTAAGACATTCTTGTGTGACTTCCAATGCTTCTGTAATTTGAAATCTGTTCGGAAGAGATATGATTTTTTCTACGAGGGAATCAAATTCGGATTGCATAACTTGTGTTAAATCGGGGAATACTTCCGAGCAAGCTTTTAAAGCTACTAATCTTGCAGTTTGAGCAATAATATTTATTCTTGCGTCTGCGGCTATTAACGATGTTTCTTGTTCGGTATATTCTTCATTTCTATATAGCCTTAATGTGCTTTTATTGATTCCATACCCCATCATATATATCCATAGGGTGTGTGTATCCGGGACATCCTTAAGTTCTTTGACGGCGGCTTCAATCGCCGTTCTTGATTCTTCATCTTTTGCTTTGGTAAATGCTTCCGATCCAAAATGCAACAAGGCTTCGAAAGTGTCTTCACATTCTTGTCTGTCGCCGGCTTCTGCCGCTGCAGTATAGTTTCGGGCCAATTCTTGCAAATCTTGCTTGAATTGTTCCAGGTCGAATGGTTTTTCTGTAATTGCGTCCATAGTTTTGCGGTTAATTGTAGTGTGCAACTATAAGCTAAGTTTGGAATCTTGTCAATAGTTGTGGTCAGGCTTTAAATATCTATTGAAAGATTAAATTATATGATATACAATTAAATTGTCGACAGGAATCGACAGCATGAAATTTTTATAAAAATGAAGGAATTGTTTAAGAATTTGGGGTTGGACGGGGAGCGGATGCAGACTTTTTTGAAGCTTCTTGAACTTGGCGCACAGCCCGCCAGTGTTATAGCGAGATATGTCGGAGTGCCCAGAACTACCATGTATTCGATTTTGGATGAGTTGAAAAAGCTTGGGTTTATAGAGGAATTTGAAAGATCCGGAATCAAATATTATAAATGTATTCCTATTGAAAATTTGCAGGATATTTTGGAAGCCAGGGCAAATAAGGTTGCATATACTATGGAGCTTCTGAATAAGGAATTGCCTGATTTGCTTATGAAGGAAAATAAACTTTCCGTTACGCCGAAAGTTAAATTTTATGAGGGGA
>MFXA01000014.1:13015-18275 GCA_001787455.1 Candidatus Peregrinibacteria bacterium RIFCSPLOWO2_01_FULL_39_12
TTAATCCGCAGGTTGATAATCCTATCATGAAAATATATTTTGATAAGATTGAAAATGTCATACGAAAGAAAAAACTTTGCGTGAAAGAGTTTGTTGTGCGCGGGTCGAAAGGGAATCTGTACTTAAAAAAATATTCAACCGGTTGTCACAAAATAAAACTTTTGCCCAAAGGTGTTAAGTTTGATGCCGACAATATTATTTGTGAGGATAAAATTTATATGGTTTCGTATGGGGATGTGGAGGTTTCCGGTGTTGAGATATTTAGCCGGTCTTTGGCTTTTGCCCATAGGGTTATGTTTGAACAGTTGTGGGGGAAAAGTTGAAGGTGTTGATATGAGGCTAAGAAAGCCCCAGTTTTTCCACTTGGCGTCTTGAGAACAAAATTAATTGATCAGGAGGTTTGTAAATTCTGACAATCAGTGGTTTCAGGGATTGTTGCATATACGTGATAAATGAATCGATATTGAATGAAAGAGATTTTTGTTTCATGAACTTTTTATACAATAAAAGAACCCCAATTACTAATGAATTCGTTGACTGTTGAAGCTTGATAAACGTGATTGTTGAGACCAAAACAGCCAGTTGAACAAGTGCGACCAAATTGACGAATCTTTTGTACTTCAATACACGGATTTCCTCCAAACAGAACTTTGTTTTGGCTCTTTTGAAAAGGTTTTCAACTCCCCATCTCTCCAAATACATTGTCACGAATTCATTTGAATTATATTTATCAAATTCCAGATTTGAAATGAGCCTGATAGGTTCATTTTCTTCCAGATGTTTGCTGATGATAAGGGTATAAATGTATCGAAGATCAACATTCGTATTGTACTTGTTCATCAAAAACACTTCGTATTTGCCAGGTTTCAAATTTTTCACTTGAATTATGTCCCCGGTTTCCTTGACGACAACTTGCCGATTACTCCTTAGCCTAGCGATAAATCGCACTTTTAGATTGTGACGCAAATCTTTGAAAAATTGTTTGTCGTCATTCCCTCTGTCGAAGACAAAAATTCCTTTTTTATTCAATTTAGAAGCAAGATCTTTGATAATATTTCTTCGTATTTGATTTGTAGTATTTTCCAGATTGTCATGCACTTCGAGTTTCAATAATAATGAGTTGATTCCAACTCCGTGGATCAGAAAACCGGCACACGGTTTTCTTTTGCTCCCATCAAAAACAGTCGTAAGTTTCTCAATCTTTTTTGATGATTCTTTTGAAATATCCGTCAGGTCGTACGCAATAATCGTGTTTTTCCTTATTGAATGTTTTGCTTTTCTGAAAGCAAAATCCGATACTTTTCCAGATATATCCATGTTCGTCAGATGCCGTGAATATTTTTCAGCCTGTTTCTTCGCGGTTTTTGTTTTGTCTTGAGCCAGATACCGAAGTATCGGTTTTCCTGCAGTGAATAGCCCCCTCGTCATCTCGGCCACGGCCTTCATTTGAGGCTTGGTCAGCCCTGTATTTATACATCTCAGATTGTTTCTTATTGAATCTTGTATATATTTATTCATGCGAAAAGGGGTGATTGGATTTTGGCTTGGCGTCATTATTCAAACACCCTTTTTGGCTTTATTTCAAACATTATTCAAAAATCACTCAAGAAAAACTGGGGCTTTCTTAGATACGAGGAGTTTGACAAGTTTCCGCGAGGTGGTATATCTTTTAAAAAAGAATTTTTAATTTTTATGTTATGAATGGAAGAATTCCGGAATCAATGACACTTGCATATGGAGGGAATGCTTTGAAAGAGGGGTGGCCGGATGGAAATACTATTGAGGCTCAGGAACGTGCAATGACTAAGGCGGCAAAAAGTATAGTTGCTATCAGGGCTTGGGTTAATAAGGTGGTAGTGGTTCATGGGAATGGACCGCAGGTTGGGTGGATGGCTCAGCGAAGCGATATTGCACTTGAACATGGAATGCATCCTGTTCATTTGCGTAATCTTGTAGCAAGTTCTCAAGGGGCTATAGGGACAAGCATGGTCAGACAGGTGGTTAATGTTTCTCCATCTTTGCGTGGGAAAGTTGTCGAAGTTGGGACTCAGGTGCAGGTTGATGAAAATGACCCCGCTTTTAAAAATCCGTCAAAGCCGATTGGTGATTTTATGACAAAGGCGAGGGCTGATGAAATGAGGGACAAATATGGATGGGTGATTATGGAACGCAATGATTCACCTGATAAAGAGAAGCCTTATAGAAGAATGGTGGCTTCTCCAGAGCCTGTTGATATAGCGGAAATTTCGACGATTAGGCTATTGGTTAATAATGAAATTGTAACTGTATGCTGTGGTGGGGGTGGAGTTCCGTATATCCTTAAGAAGGATGGAACTATTGAGTGGGTTGATGCTGTGATTGATAAGGATCTTGCCGCCGCTCTTGCCGGTATACTTCTTCAAACCAGAATGTTGACAATTTTTACGGCTTCGGATGGTATTTATACTCCTGAAGATTTTCAAAGAAAAAGGGATGGGGATTTATCTGCAAAACCTGTTCCAAGATTGACTGTTAAAGAACTTGAGCAGATGTCTGCAGATCTTCCTGCGGGTAGCATGGGACCTAAAGCTGAAGCGCTTCGTCGTTTTACAGCTACGACTGGCAATGTATCGTGGGTTGGACCTCTTGATAGGGGATTTGAGGCGTTGACTACCGGCGGGGGAACTAAGATTGTACCGGTGTAGTATTTATTTTTTCTTACCCTTCTTTGGTTTTTTCTTTTCTCTTCCTTGACGTTCGCCTTTAGACATAGTTTTGAGGTATTAAATGATAATATTCTTATTGTACTAGAGAATCCTTGAAAAACATAATGAGATTGGGCGTTTTTGGGCATTGCGGTAATCACTATTTGGTGTTATAGTTGCACCATGAAAATTCCACAGAAGCCAATTTTGTTCATGTGGTTTGTCGCAAAAAAAAGCCGTAAATGGGCGATTTTGGCTGTACTTGCCGTTACATGCGCTCAATTACTAGATGGCGCTTTTTTACTTGTTCTGCGCGCACTTACCGATTCCGCTACAAATGCGGTGGCCAGTGACTTTAGCGATGCGTCACTAAATTCTTTGTGGTTTTGGGTTGCTGTTTTCCCGTTAATGTATTTTTTTATTGAAAATGTTTGGAGATTAAGCGGAATTTCCGGAATGCGTCTTGTTACAGAGAGTGAGGCGACTGTGGCAAAAGATTTGTTCAAATATCTGATCGGGCATAGCCGGGCTTATTTCAACAGCAAGTTTGCCGGTTCTTTGGTAAATAAAATCAGCAACGCTTCGAGGGGAATCAGCAGTATGTTCTCAAATATTCTCTGGCAGTTTTATCCTCTTATAATAGGGTTGATTGTTGATGTGGTTATCGTTGTGTCTATCGATAAAATGCTTGGAGTGTTGTTTGTGGCATGGGTAGTGATTTTCCTATCTTTTAATTATTATATTGTAAGGAAAAAACAGCATCTTTCGTTTGCGGTTGCCAGGGCGGGTTCCGAACTGAAGGGAAAGATGGTTGATACTGTGTCTAATATCGCTACCGTGCATGCTAACGCCCGTCATAAATTTGAGCGTAATTTTGTCGGGTTGTTTATTGAAAAATATCGGAGAAAACATCTTAAAAGCTGGATAGCTTCGGAGTGGATTTTGTTTGCGAATGGTATTTTGCTGGCAATTTTCGTGTTTGGGATGATATCCATCACTGTATTTGTGATGAAAAATTCTTATGCGACTCTTGGGAGTTTGGTTTTGATAATTTCGATGACGGTTGATTTGACGCGGTCGCTGTTTTTTATCGGTCACAAGATGACTGATGCAATTGATGATTACAGCCAGATTGAGGAAGGACTGCGCGAGCTTATTGTCCCATATGATATTACCGACAAGCTTGATGCGAAAAATCTGGTCAAATCGAAAGGGCATTTGGTTTTCAAAGATGTTTCTTTTAGCTTTGGAGATATGGTTGTGTTCGATAAATTTTGTTTGGAAGTTAAGGCGGGGGAGAAAGTTGGGATTGTTGGTGTAAGCGGCGCAGGGAAGACGACGTTGACAGATTTGCTTATGAGAAATCATGATATTAAGAAGGGGAAGGTGACTGTTGACAGTCATGATATCCGAGATATTACCCGCAAAAGTTTGCGCAGGCAGATTGCTTTTGTTCCGCAGGATGTGTCTTTGTTTCATCGTACGATTCGTGAAAACATAAGATATGGAAATCTTACAGCTTCTGACAAAGATGTTGTTGAAGCTTCGAAAAAAGCGCAAGCGCATGAATTTATTAAGTCTTTTCCTGAGGGATATGATACGTTTGTGGGTGAGCGCGGAGTTAGGCTTTCCGGAGGTCAAAGGCAAAGGGTTGCTATAGCGCGCGCATTTTTGAAATCGGCGCCGATTTTAGTTTTGGACGAGGCTACAAGTTCACTTGATAGCGAGAGCGAACTTTTTGTGCAATCCGCTTTGGCAAAACTTATGCGCGGCAAAAGTGTAATCGCTATCGCTCACAGACTTTCAACTCTTCGTATAATGGATCGGATTGTTGTTTTGGAGGATGGAAGAATTGTGGAAGATGGTACACACGAGTCGCTGTTGCGTGGTGGAGGAGTGTATTCAGGATTGTGGAATAGGCAGGTGGAGGGGTTTATTGAGTGATGGAATTTTTTATTGCCCTACCGAGTAGTGGATTTTTGTGATATAATTTTAAGATGACAGAAAAACTGAAACAATCAGACTGGTCTGTAACAAGGGGAAAATTCCCTGAAGTTTTGTTTAATGAACTGAACCGTTTAAGCGGTGGATTGAAGTGGAGCATGGATAAGCCTAATTTTTTGTATGCTGAAAGTCTTGCCGCAATTATACCGTTTTTGAGAAACAGCCGTGATGTAAAGGTGGTGGAAGACGGTGATTACGACGAACATCGACAAAGTTTAATGATAGAAATTAATGGTGAGATTTTTAAAATTTATGAAAGAAATGAGCTAAAGGCAAGCGAGGTCATGGATAAGGTTTTTTCTCCAAATTTGGAAGTAATCAGAAATTATTTAAATAATCCGCAGGCTCGAGTTTTGTATATCGGTAGTAATAGCGATCGAAGTGCAAAAGATGTGTTTGGAAATAACGCTATTAACTTGGATCTACAAGGGGACAGATTGAGTTCCGGAGACGTAAAGGCTGATGCAACTAAGACTCCATTTCCGGATAGTACTTTTGATTTGGTTGTTCTAAAAAATTCAAATGACATTATTCAAAATCCTGAATTAAGAAAAGAAATTTATAGAATTTTA
>MFXA01000015.1:0-5827 GCA_001787455.1 Candidatus Peregrinibacteria bacterium RIFCSPLOWO2_01_FULL_39_12
CCTGCCTCGGTGTTTTCAAAATTTTCTCTGGAAGCTAGCTTCCAGAACCTTTAAAATAAGTCCGAACTTTATCGTAAAAGGACAGCCATTCAGAAAATTGCGTTTTTGTGGCCGAAATTTCCCACGGTTTTTTCAGGCGGCAAGCCACTTTTTGCCGCCTGAGCTGAAAGTTCGTTTGCGCGGAGCGCAAAGTTCAGCACCAATGGTAAAATTATCGTACCATTGGGCTGAACAGCCGATTTTTTGCATTTCGCCGAAGGCGAAACTTCCAAATTTCCGGAAAGAAAGTGACAATTTTTCCGTGCAAAGCACGGTTTGCCCAAAAGCGATAACCCCCATAACGCTATGAAGTATTTTTTATATGTCAGAAAATCAACGGATGAAGAAGATAGACAGGTTCTTTCTATAGAATCTCAAATAACCGAGTTGCATGAATTTGCCCGAAAAGAAAATCTTATAATTGCAAAAGAATTTATAGAAAGCAAAACAGCAAAGGCTCCGGGCAGACCTATGTTTAACGATATGATTTCCTTAATGGAAACAAGTAATGAAAAGGTCGGAATTTTAGCGTGGCATCCCGACAGACTGGCTCGAAACTCGATAGATGGAGGCAAAATCATATACTTAGTTGATACCGGCAAGATTGAATCGCTAAAATTCCTCACTTTCTGGTTTGAGAACACACCGCAGGGCAAATTCATGCTCAATATCGCTTTTGGGCAAAGTAAATATTACATTGATAGTCTTTCGGAGAATGTTAAAAGAGGCATACGCCAAAAATTAAGACGCGGTGAGTGGCCGGCTCTTGCCCCTCCGGGATATTTAAACGATCTAAGAACTCATACCATCATAAAAGACCCGGCAAGAGCGGCCACAATAAAAAAGCTGTTTTTGGCGTATGCCGAAGGTAATCACTCACTCGAATATTTACAAAAATTGTCACTTTCATTGGGATTGGTGAGCCGATACGGGAACAAATCTCTTGCTATCTCCAAGATTCAGAAGATGTTAAAAAATCCATTCTATTACGGAGCTTTTATCCATAAAGGAGAAATGTATCAGGGAAATCACAAGCCAATTATTTCAAAGCAACTTTTTGATAAGGTGCAGCGGACAATGGAGGAGAGGGGCAAACCACGAAAAGCAAAAGAAAAGTTGTCTTTTGCTTTTCGTGGAACATTTATTTGCGGTGAGTGCGGCCGCTCAATCACAGCAGAGAAGAAAATCAAGAAGTCCGGCCGCACTTACACTTATTACCGCTGCACCAAAAAGAATGTTGTTTGTCATCAAAAGTATCTGGAAGAACAACCGCTTGTTGAACAAATCAATGAGCTTTTTCAAAAAGTTGCTTTGAATAACGATTTAAAAGACAAATTTCTCAAGGAATGGCAGAAAGACTATATAAAAGCTCAAACCGAGAAACCTTCCGCCCAAAATCTTAAAGCAGACCTCAAGAACCTTGAAGAAAAACAAATGCGCCTACTGGACGCATATCTTGAACAAACGATCAGCGAAGAAGAATACACAAAAGCCAAAGAAAAAATCATCAACTTAAAAATAGACCTCAAAGAAAAGCTCGATTTTGGGCGGAAGGGAAATAATTGGCTCGAACCATTTAAAGAATGGATTTTATCGGCTCACCAAGCCGTTCGCGTAGCGAACACCGAAAATTTGGAAGAGAAGCGAAGCTTCTTGCAAAAAATCGGCTCGAACTTTCAGCTCAGGCGGCAAAAAGTGGCTTGCCGCCTGAAAAAACCGTGGGAAATTTCGGCCACAAAAACGCAATTTTCTGAATGGCTGGGGAGAAGGGATTCGAACCCCTGAATGTTGCCTCCAGAGGGCAATGCCTTACCACTTGGCGACTCCCCATTAAGTAGCGAGATTCCCAATCCTTTTGCAGAACAAAAAAAGCATAATGTTTTCCCGGAAAAACATCAATAAAAAATCTAACCTTAATGACCTCAATACAACTCCCCTATGTAACACTTCTCGCAATACACAATTTCAAGACGTCTCGGATCATAAGTAGTCACAATATCTTCACCGCACTTCATGCATTTCCTTTCAAAAAATCTGTTTGGATTCCTAATCCTGTACCTTTGCTCAATTCGCACATCGGGATGTTTTTTTGGAAAAGGAATTCCCTGTTTTTTATAAAACTCAACCTCCTGTTTTATAAGCTTGAAAGGTTTGCCGGTAACTTCACAAACAACACAATTAGCCTCACCGCCGCTACCGCTGGAATCTCCCATCTCCACCTCTTGTCTATAATCAGACCAATTAAATCCGCGCTTCAAAGCTTCATCCTTACTCAAAGGATCCATGTCGTAAGCAAAACTTTCATTGTATCCAAACGCAGATAATTTTTTCGGAAAATATTTTCCCCACTCGCCAAACTTCTGCATATGTTGAATTATTCGCGGAACCAATTCCTCATATTTCTCCTTCGTATATTGCTTATTGAAAATACAATACTGCTTACGCACAAGCCCGGTACATCCAAACAAATTTTGGCAATTATAACAAAACATCGAATATAAAATTTCAGAACAATTTCTTATGAAATGTGAAAATAAAATTCTTTGCGAAGCCAACGCTCCATCAGCAAAACAATTCAACTCTCCATCACAACTATTGGAATCAATTATATCTTTACAGTTTCTACCAATCACAAAACAATTCCTGCAATTTTCCGCTCCCATAAGCACTAAGAAACACAAATGACAATTTTTTGCGCCATCCAGAAATTCACCCGTACTGTTTTCCGAAAGCTTATGCATGGCATAAAGACACGGAAGCCCCACTTTAAAATCTTCAAATTTTTTCCTGAATTTTTCAACCCCCTCATGCGTATCAAACCCATACCCCTTCAACATTTCAAAATATTCAGCCTCGGAATATGGCTTATTAAAGATATAAAACTGCTTATGCCTCAAATTTTTACAGCCGATACAATTCTTGCAGGAAATACAACTTTCCAAAAAATAACTATCCAAACATTGATTGCACCTGTTCAAATATGCGCAGTTATAACATTGCTGACAGCTAACACATTCATAAAGCCTTTCTGAAGCAACCATATGCAGACAATCAACACAATTTTTGCTAATCATCGCATCAATAGAATAATAGACCTCTTCACAGCGCAGGCCTAAAGTAAGATAACAATTTTTATTTTCAGCCCCAAAATTCGTATATTCGCAATTTTCCGAAGTCCCATCCTGAATCAAATTGATTCTTGGAACCTCCGCAAAAAGCTCAGCAAATTGCTCAAAAAATCCTCGTTTAAAATCAAAATTTTTCCCATAATCAAGAGGACTCCATTTATCGCTCCACCATTCATCATAAGAAAACACCTTGCAATCTCTATCCGGCGCATAAACGGAAATCAAAGACTTTCCGGAGAAACTGGACTTGGTTCTGTAATAAGTATGCTCATTTCTAAAAGAACCCTTCAAAATAAACCTGCAATACGGGCAAATTTCAGGCACCGGAATTAAATATTTTTTACCGCTAAAAACCTGTGAAACTTTTTCGTACAATTCAACATCCGCATCAAAAACATCAAATTGTTGACAGCAGTCATTACAAGTTTTTTGCATATAATTTTTAAAACCCGGCTAATACAAATCCTTAATCTCGGCAAGAATAATTTGCTCAACCTCATTCACGCACTGCGAAACTTTCCCCCACTCGTTCCGAACTTGATAATCACAATCGCCGGCATGCGCAAGTTCCTTCCTCGCACTTTCCATTCTCTTTTCCAATTCTTCTTCAGATAGCTGTCCCCTTCTCAAAATACGCCCGCGCAAATCATTTTCATCGCTCACCTTCATAAATATCGAAACCAATTTTTTTCGAGGAACAATTTTTTGGATGGAATGAAACCCCTGAATATCAACCTCTCGAACAACAACAGCCCCGGTTTCCATTGGTTCTAGAATATCTTTTTTGGAAGTTCCATAATAATTATCGGAATGAACAATCGCATATTCGAGAAGCTCCTCATCTTTAATCATTCTCTTAAATTCATCTTGTGAAACAAAATGGTACACCTCGCCATCAGCCTCACCCTGTCTTTTTTCACGGGTGGTATAAGAAACAGGATAAACAAACCCGGGATATTTTTTTGAAATTTCCTTAATTACAGTTCCCTTTCCGGAACCCGAAGGTCCAACTATCAAAAATAATTTCCCGCCAGGCAACTCCGAAGGAGTTGCTAATAAAGAACCGTCCCGCAGTGCGGCGGGACTTCCACTAATCTTTTGTTCATCAGCAAGCCTCCCTCTCATTGTTGCCAAAAGTTATGTATTATGCTAAAATATACTAATAAATTTATTCTGAAAAGATTATACACACGCTTGGAAAAATCAGCAAAAAAGAAGAAAATCCGGCATTGAAAAACAACACATTGTCTGATATAATAACTTAATTTACCTCGTTCCTTAAAAATAAGTTTCCCTGTTGAAAAGTGGGGGATGCCGTCCCGTCAAAAATATATTGTGGCGGGACTCCACTCCCTACTTTTCGATGGCAGCCAACTACCGCCACCGTTAAGCACCCTCCACTCCGCCTTCGGCGGAGCTAATAAAAAAATGTTCGCTTTGCGAACACCAATTTACAGAGGGTCCAAAAACAAAAACAAAATCAACAAAAATTTAGCTTCTTCCTTTTTTAATATTAGGAAGAGCAACAAAAAAACACAAAAACAAATGAACGGAAGGTGATCAACGTTCTAAAAGAAGACACCAAAGAACGGTAGGGAAACAAGCAGGAGGATAATAGTTGGATCTCTTGCACCACCGCTCTTTACGGAGTGTCCTCGGCCAAATAATTTGCGTCGATAGGGCCCCGCTATTAAAGAGCGATACGTTGGGGCATCAAACTCCACCTCTGACTCTTCCCTCATTCTTGCGGGTTGTCATGTGAAATTCGATTTGGTGCCCCTTACTTATTTAAGAAAACTTTAAAAAAGTTTTCTTTGCTTTCAAAATATAGGTTTTTGCTCGAACTATCATCGCATTGGCTTGTTTTTTCAAAGTGCAGGAAACCACGAGACCTCCACTTCAAAAAAACTACGCCTTGCTCAGATAGATTCTCGCAAAGTTTTTTAATAATTTACCCCGCCCCGGGGCGGGGAGTCCGACAAAGATTGGCTTTAACAAGCCAATCTTACAAAAAACTTCGCAAATGCACCTCACAAAAAAACAGCATCCAAACATCGGAATAATCTTAAAATTTTCCTAATTAAAACGGCAAGTCATCAATCTTCACATCCTCCTCCGCGCCTGAATTAGACACAACAGACCCCCCACCGGATTCAACATCCGGAGCTTGTGCATTTTCAATTCCACCGGCAGTTCTTTCAAAAGCGCCCCCAGTCATAGCACCACCGGAAGCCCCCTCTCTCCCCTTCGCATCCAGCATAATCATATTATCCGCAACAATTTCCGTGCGATACCTTTTAGTTCCGTCCTCCGCTTCCCAATCACGCGTCTGCAATCTTCCTTCAATATAAATTTTACTTCCCTTTTTCAAATACTGACCGCAAATTTCAGCAAGCCTCCTCCACGCCACAATATTATGAAATTCAACCTTGCTTTGCTGCTGACCGCTTTGATCTTTCCACGTAAAATTGGTAGCAACACCAAAAGTTGCCACAGTTTGCCCGCCCGGAATCTGCCTCATTTCAGGATCACGGGTAAGATTGCCGATCAATTGAACTTTATTTAACGACATTCCCATAAAAATTTTTGTTAGATGAATGGATAACACGCGAAAAATACAGCCGCAGAAAAAATAACTCAATAAATTTTTTCACTAAACC
>MFXA01000015.1:5841-6020 GCA_001787455.1 Candidatus Peregrinibacteria bacterium RIFCSPLOWO2_01_FULL_39_12
CAAAACTATTTTTAACACCATCTTCAAACAACCCACTAAGGACATGCTGAAAAACATGGTTCCGTCACGAAATTTACAGAATTCGAGCGAGAATTTTGAACCCGCGACGAAACCGTATCAGATGAAGATACGGCGAGGAGCGGTGAAAAATTCGCAGCCGAATTCTGTAAATTGCAGTA
>MFXA01000015.1:6032-12450 GCA_001787455.1 Candidatus Peregrinibacteria bacterium RIFCSPLOWO2_01_FULL_39_12
TTCAGCATGTCCCTGATTATACCTCACGTAAAGAAACTATCATTTTCCTAACAGCTGACTCCAATGTAACCCGCACAGCTTCCCTAGAAACATTCAGAAGATATCCAACAACATTTCCGTCCATCGACCCAACATCGGCAACATCCAAAGCGCATGAAACAGGCAACTCATCAACATCAAACCCGGGGAAATTATATCTGATACTGCCCGTATCAGGATTCACATCCAAGTAAAGATGATATTTGCATCCAGCCCATGGACACGGTCTATTTCCTTTCACACAATCCTTCCTATTTCGCGGCCGATTTTCTTCAACAACCCTAAGCTCTTCAGTCAGACCAGCCAACGACAATCCCAGCTCCTTTCGACTCTTTTTAAGATTACCTCTAAATATTTCCATACGAGATCTTCTACCCCCCTTTTCAACCCGCTCTTGCGTAGATCTTCTCAAGAGCTGAATTTTGCCAGATAAAGTTTTTCTCCTTTCTTCTTCTTCCAAAGATTCACCTTCTACCACCTCGTCCAAACACATATTCAATCCATGTTCGCACAGTACTCTGCCCATATTTGACAAATTACAATAATAAAGTGCAACTTTTATATCACAGAAATTTTGCTTTGCAAAATTTCCTAACCTAAGCGAGCCCTTTCGTGCTTGCTAAAAAACAACATCTTCCCAAAAATTCGATTGCAGATTACCAAAATAAGCGAAATAATAAACCTGCAACTATATTTAACACAACAACCCAATGAAAAAATTTTCAATTCTGCTGGCAATATTAGCAACCCTTTTACTGATCGGATGTAAATTAAATAAACCATCAGAACCTCCCGCATCAACTCCGGGACAATCACCTGTAACAGAACCCGACACAAGCACTGAAGCACCAAAAACCCCCAAAAACACCGAAATATCCATAGCTCCATATTTTAAAAATGGCGATGTAACCTTCTCTAAACCGCAACAAATCGAAATTCTTTCACAAGAAGAAAAAGACGAGATCGTCAAAGTTGCCAATAAAAATGTAGATCCCAAATATGCCGTAGAATGGTCATCCATAAAAAGTTTGCTAAGCTTTTATGATGTCGGAAAAATCAACAACGGTATTTATAAAGATCAAAAATTGATTCTTTTTGAACAAGCGTGCGAAGGCCCTTGTAGCCAGGGAGAAATAAACAGATTTGCTTACGACGAAATAAATCACAAACTAACAATGCTAAAAGAGCACTCCGCACAAGAAAATTCCTCCTACGTCGGCGTGTTCACAGATAAAACAGACAAAACAACAGAACTAAAAGGCTTAACTTTACCTGAAAAAATAAAAATTCCAAATAGCGACAAATATATTGAAATAGAAACCAGAGATGTATATTTAGAAATGGCGGATAATGAGCATCCCCAATACAACACCGGCTTCGAAGACTCCGAATTTGGTACGGTAAATTTCAGTAAACTACCTACGGAAAGCGGAGGCATGACTTTCGGCTGCTTTTTTGTTAAATCTCCCGATGGAACATTAACAAAATACAGATATAATCCGGGACTTATAGATGAAGGAGGAAAAGATTGGATAAATTGGACAAACGGCGAAAAGGCAACAAGCCTGTCAGATAACTACGTATATAACGACTCAGGCTGCGGCTATGGAGGTATGTGCTACACGGTGGAAAGCGTAGATCCAAACGATTTAATACTTGTAGGCAAAAGCACAGGCGGGATCGAGCTGTATGAAAGCAAAGATTCTCAAAATATCTATGAAACATACCCTAACTGGAGTAATACCGAAATGCCGCTAGATGAATACCTTAAAATTCATCCGGTTTTGTTCTGGAAAGATCCGTTGGATAGATGGTCGGTCATCCTTAATAATATAATTAAACCACCGGCGGAATGCGGAAAACCTGTTATCTATCTTTATCCTCAAAGCGAAATTGATGTAAATGTTAAAGTTGGGATAGACCGCCTCACAGAAACAATTCCGGCATATTCAAGCGAAGGATGGACTGTTCATGCTTATCCGGACGGAAGTTTATACAACTACGCCGACAATCAAACTTATCCATACCTTTACTGGGAAGGAGAATCCGACAATCAAAGTTCGGCAAACCAAGGTTTCGTAGTAAAAAGAAAAGAACTTAACGATTTCTTTGATAGAAGCTTGGCAAAATTAGGCTTAAATAAAACAGAAATTACAGATTTTAAAGATTTCTGGGTATCAAGGATGCTGGACAACAAAGAACCATATTTCTTCATAAGCTTTATCGGCACAAAAGACTTCAACAAAATTGCACCTTTAAGCATAACTCCGGCACCGGACAGCCTTTTAAGAGTCTTTATGTATTATCAACTGCTAAAAAACTTTGTTAACGTACCGGCACAATCACTAACCGCACCGGAAAGAAAAGGATTTAGTGTTGTGGAATGGGGCGGCACCTCGAACGTACCATGGAGAAAATAAAAAAATCCCGCGGAATAATTGCAATAATTGTAAGCGCACTGCTGGTCGGTGCGCTTGCTTTGTTTAATCAAACATCAACTCAACAAAACAAAAATTTTCACGGAGCTATCTTGCCGCATCATCTTCTGGTTCAGAACTACATAGATCAATTTTACGAAAAACTCGCAAAAGAAAATCCTGAAACAGAAAACATCTTAATCGTAAGCCCCAATCACATAGGCTATGGTCTAAATTACATGCAAACAACAAACAACTTCGACACTTTTCCGCTCGCAATCCAGCCAATTCTGGACACGACCAAAATTCAACAGCTTTTGGATAAAACAACCCTTCATCTCGAATCAAAATCTTTTGAAAAAGAACACGGAATTTTCCTCCACCTGAAATATCTTAAAAAATATTTCCCTGATGCAAAATTAATTCCAATTATATTAAAGATAGGCACACCGCAAGATAGGATGGACAGGCTGATAGAAACACTTTTCGACACACTCCCTGCTGGGACACTCATCATTGCAAGCATTGATTTTACTCATTACGAAAACGAAGAAATTGCAGTAAAAAACGACGAACGAACAATCAACTGGCTTAAAGAACTCAAAACTATCCCGCCAAAAACAATCCGCTTGGACAAAATAAAAAAATTATCCGCAAGCACCAAACAAACCAATCCGGATTCCGTCGCTTTTGATTCACCTGAAAGTATGTATGTCATGTTGAAACTGTTGGAAAAAACAAAAAATCTGGATTTCACATTATTTCAACGGACTTCAACACTCTCACTTACAAAACTTAAAAATCCTTTAGAAAATACGAGCCACATATTTGGCGAATTCAACTAATGCTGACCAAAATCACCAACTTCCACCTCGCTCTTACACGCCTCCGCGCTCCAATACCTAAAATACACATATCCCGCGGAAAAACTCAAAAACATAGCAACAACAAAAATAGCGGCAAAAAACCACTGCTCGATTGATATTTTTTTAATTTCAGATAGCATACGAATATGGGTTAAAAAATATTATGAATTTATTTGCATTTAAACTGGGAAGAAAAACTGAACTGTGCCTTGGGGAGCTCGAATCAATTTTCGGGATAAAAAACTTGATCGAAAACAATGCTGAGTTCGCAATATTCAAACTCAACTTGGAGGATACGGAAGCTCAAAATCTTCAAAACCGCCTCGGCGGAACAATCAAAATTATAAAGATTTTCGACAGCTCCGGGCGGCTGGAAGAATCCATCTCCTCAATTCTTAAAAAAACTTTCAAAGATCGCTCGGGCAAAATTCCGTTTGCTATAAGCCTGCTGAATTTCACAAATCCTAAAGAAATAAATATCAAACATTTATTAAATTTTTCTAAAAAATTCTTAAAATCTTTAGGATTGAACAGCCGATTCGTAAATAAAGATTTTTCATCCGCGGAATCGGCAACAATTTTCAAAGCAAGAATCATCGAAAAAGGTATAGATATAAACATAATTAAAGGAAATTCAAATATTTACATGGGAGAAACTTTAGCCGTTCAAGACCTTGACTCGTACAGCAAACGCGACTTCGACAAGCCAAGACGCGACATGGCGACAGGGATGCTTCCGCCAAAACTTGCGCAAATAATGATAAACCTCGCAGGCACTGACACCAAAACAATTTACGACCCGTTTTGCGGAACTGGCACAATTTTAACGGAAGGTCTTTTGATGGATAAAAATGTAATAGGCACAGACATCGAACAAAAAATGATAGATTTTTCACGTGAAAATCTTCATTGGATAAAACGCGAGATGAAGGACAAAATCAAAGAAACCAGCCGTTTTAGGCTGTTCGTAAAAGACAGCAGATTTTTAAACAAAACCGACTTTCCGGAAAAAATAGATGCGGTAATAACGGAAAGTTATTTGGGCAAACCGATTTCAAGCCTTCCGTCAAAAGAAGAAAGAGAAAAAACATTCCGCGAACTTGCGAATTTAAACCTTAACTGGCTGATAAGCGTAAACAAAATAACGGAAAAAAATTGCCCGATTGTAACATGCATACCTGCCTTTAAAACAGGACAAACATTTGAATTTTTTCCGCACTTTGAAGAAATCGCCAAGCAGGCCGGCTACAAAATTTCACACAGCTTCATTTACGACCGACCCGACCAAATCGTAGCAAGGGAAATAAAAGTTTTAGAAAAGAGCCAAAGCAAAACACAATATCACTAAATCATATTGAAAAATCAATCCGGCTTACGTAATATTGCACCTGTTCGCTTTTGACACACAAATTTTTAGCAAATCATTCCCGGGTAGCGCAGTGGTAGCGCAGTTGACTGTTAATCAATTGGTCGGCGGTTCGAATCCGCCCCCGGGAGCCAAAAATTTGACAAAAACCACGAAATAGATTAATATGTCATTGACAATAAGGCAAACCA
Source organism: Candidatus Peregrinibacteria bacterium RIFCSPLOWO2_01_FULL_39_12 (assembly GCA_001787455.1). Taxonomy (GTDB): domain Bacteria; phylum Patescibacteriota; class Gracilibacteria; order UBA1369; family LOWO2-01-FULL-3; genus 2-01-FULL-39-12. Next base: position 10,912 of record MFXA01000015.1, read on the forward strand.
GATATAGATTAAATTCGCTTAATCTCCCCGTCGTTGACTAGTGCAATGGCGGGTTTTTTTGTATAATGCGAACATGGACAAGAAGGAAAGAGTTTATGTTTATATCGATGGCGGAAACCTTTATCACAATCTAAAACAAACAAATTGCAGTTCGATGAAGTTTGATTTTAAAAAATTCGTAGAATCTTTTGTCGGAGAAAGAAAACTAGAAGGAGTTCGTTATTATATTGGTCAAATAAAACCAATAGATGGAGACAAAAAGAGTCAAAATCTTCACAAACACCAACAAATACTCTTTGAAAAACTGAAAAAGGCGGGGTTCTACGTCGTCAGAGGACATATAAGACAAATAGGTAAAATATTTACCGAAAAAGGTGTAGATGTAAGGATAGGAATAGACTTGGTCGAAGGAGCCTACGAAGATAGATATGACAGAGCAATTTTGATAAGCTCAGACGGAGATCTTGCTCCTGCAGTAGAAATGGTAACGCGAAAAGGTAAAAAAGTAGAAATAGTCGGTTTTGAGCATAAGCCGTCTTATTCATTGATACAAAAAACCAATACTTATCATTCGGTTAAAAAATCCGACCTAGACAAATTCATGCCAGAACAAACTTGAAAACTTCCCAGTAAAAGCTAAGATGATATCGTAAAGATTAGTTCTAAACATATCCACTAGCGGGATCCAAATCCTCACAAATATCTCATCGGATTTCTATACGCTCAAATTCCTAACTGCTTTTTAATAGAAGCCCTGCTGTATTGAAAAGTAAATTGATTGTCTACATTTGCTGTAATTGTATCTCCAGAGCTTGTAAGTTGTATACTTGAATTTCCTACCCTAACTTGTCCGTTTAAATTTGGTTCTTTTCTCTCTTTATTAAATTCATATAAAAGGTTTGCAATATTAAGTGCAGTCATTTGTTCTTTTATAGGTTTATCATGCTCTTTATCCCCGCTTAACTGCCCTTGAAGAGTTCCTAATGCCTCCATATACTCAAATCCATCTTTTACTACGGATAAATCTACATTCGTTACTTGTTCCTCAGGCATTCGTGATTGTTCGCCCCCTATGGCTGCCCCTGATTGTACGGATTGTGTTACCTCCTTTGGAGCGAGATCTTTTTGATTAAGGTCAATTTTAGCAGTTCCCTGCCCGTCTTTCACTTTAGACAAAAAAACCACAACCATTTCTTTAACTGCATTTTTTTGTTCTAGACTCAATGGGATTCCTTCTTTTTCAAGAGTCTTAAATGTAAATTCTGTAAGCATTGTAAGCATTTTTTCGCTGCCAAGCTTCTTCGCATTATCGGGATTTCTTTCTTTGTAATCTATCCCCAACTGAAGTATGGCATTAAATGCTTGTTCAGCCGCATCTCTTTCTTGCTCACCTAAAGCAGTAGAGTCCATTTCTTGGCCAGCTTTCTCAGCTCTTCCTTCTACAGCTTCGCGCCGAGGTACTTGATTACCTGTTTCTCCATGTCCCATAACAATCTTGTTACAAATTATTATTTATCGAGAGATTGGATTAATTCATCC
>MFXA01000015.1:12470-13131 GCA_001787455.1 Candidatus Peregrinibacteria bacterium RIFCSPLOWO2_01_FULL_39_12
TCCTCTCTATCTAAATCCTCTTCTGCTTTGACGAAACTTTTCCTGATGACTTTTAGGATTTTTATAAATTCTCCGCATGTAAAAGGCAGTTCTTTACCGTCAACCATTATATGTTTCAGTCTTGAATTTCCCGTCATATTTTTATATTTATTTTTTCTGCAGTTCTTATCATTATACCACAAAAATCCCCTGCTCGATAGGGCAGAATAACAACCTAAAATCGTGTCATTTTTTAAAAAGTATGTGAGGGAAAAGACAAATTAAAAATCCACAAGCATCGATTTCTATCTCCTTAAAAATTCTGCTCTACAAATTCCCTGAACAACGACACCTTCTTCTTATCCCTCGGATCAAAAAGAAGTGGTTCTACATCCTTAGCTAAGTCCTCAAAATTCAATGAAGCTATCTTTTCAAGCAAATACTTCTTCAAATAGCACTTCTTTTCCCACCGATCCAGCTAAATTCGATTAAACCCGGGAATTATCTTAGAAATATCCCTTAAAGAAAATACAAGATAAGCCGATAACTGATTTTGAAAATCTATAAGTTGCATTTTATTTCCGTAAAGATACAAATTTGTATGCTTACGGGATAATACCAGCAAAATTCAGACTAAAATGCAATAACAGCCAGCCTGAAAAGCCAGATTAAAAATGCCGCA
>MFXA01000016.1:0-10090 GCA_001787455.1 Candidatus Peregrinibacteria bacterium RIFCSPLOWO2_01_FULL_39_12
GTTCGCTTCCATTAGGGCAAATTCTTACTTTTCACCCGCCCAAAATGGGACGGTATCAATGATTTTGATACCTTTAAGAAAGGTTTCAATGCTTCCAAAATATCGGTTTTTGCTCGAATTGTCCTCGCGTTGGCGCGTGTTTCCCAGATGCAGGAAACCGCGAGACCTCCATCTGAAAAACACTACGCCTTGCTCGGGCAAGTTCTCGCAAAGTTTTAAATCTATAGGCAGGACTAAGTTTCGTGTTTTGTCCACCAAATTCAGATTTCTACATGTCGTCTTCTATCGAAGGTTCGTCGGCATCGAAGATTTCGACTGTCGGCTGAGTGGTCTGGCCGGCTTGCGCGGGCTGTCCCGGTTGTGCGTCTTGCGTGCTCGCTTGCGCCGTTTGCATCTCCGCCATAATTATCGGAGATGAATAAAAGTTTTTTATGCGAGATTGACGGTCTGAATTCAAGGTATAGTTTTCGTTTGCTTCAAATCCTTTTGAATATGGAGCGAAGATGGATGCTTCATCAAAAGCCTGATTTATCTGCCAAGCAAGAGCCGATCTTACATCCAACATATTACATGGCAATTGTATCCAAAATTTAAGCTGTGTAATTACGCTGTTTTCAGTGAATTTTTTAAAGATTATCGAATGTTTCGGAGTTTTTAGCACTTGCGGATGGCCGGATAATATCTTCTCAAAAATTCTTACAGCTTTTTCCATGTCACTTCCGTAGCCCATGTTTACGTTTATTTCCATTCTCCTGATCGGGTAGCGCGAATAATTTTCAATTGATTTTGTCATTATTTCCGAATTATAAATTGTTATGTCGCGTTGGTCGAAAGTTTTTAAAGTTGTTGACTGCAGTTCCATCTTTTCAACTTTTCCTATAAATTTTTTGATTTTTACAATGTCGCCGATTTTGAATGGAGATTTTAAGAAAATCAGTATTCCTGCGATGTAGTTTTTTATTACGTCTTTAAGTCCGTAGCTTAAGCCGAGTAGGCCGACACTCACCAAAAGGCTCATGTCCAAGCCGATTGTTTTGAGTGCAAGGGTTATGGCTATTACAACAATGAATCCCGTGGTTATTTTTTCCAAAATATTGAGCGCCATTCTTTGCTGTTCGTGAGTTGTTTCGGTTTTTTCGAAGTATTTTCTTAATCTGTTGATGATGAAATACGCGATTATAAGAATAAGCGCCGCACCGAGTACTTGTATGAATTTTGTTATGATAAGCGTTGCGTATTGACCGTAGTCAATATCTGTTGGAGCGGATATTGCGTCTACTACGCCCTTGCTGTTACTGCCTACATCTCCTTTTAGTGAAGCCATTTTTGTTTTGTTTTTTTGTCTGTTTTTATCTGGATATTATACCAGATTTTTCACCTGTTGCTTGGAGTAATTACTTGCGGGATTTGGTAAAATGTGGTGTTTTAGGTTTTCAAATTGAGCGTTGTGAGTTCCTAGAATCCGAACATTATTTCGCGGATTTCCGGATTTATCATGGATTTGTCCCATGGCGGATCCCAAACCACCTCTATTTGTACGTTTTTCAAGTTGGTGAATGTGCGCATGCGGTTTTCAATTTGTTCTATGATTAAATTTGCCATAGGGCATGTGGGGCTTGTTAATGTCATTGTCACTACGGCGTTTTTGTCCTTTATTTTTATACTGTAGATTAAACCGAGGTCTACGATTCCTATGTTTAATTCCGGATCTACGACTTTGTTTAATTCTTTCCAGTATTTTGCAGAACCCTGTTTTTTAGCGTGTTTTCTTGCCATAGGTTGTGATTATTTAGATCTTTTTTTGCTGTTTCGTGGTTTGGCGGCGAGTTCCACAGCTTTTTTTACCGCATACAATCCGAGCAGTGCGCATTTTTCTCTTGCCGGAGAAATTGGGATGTTCAGCATTTTTATGATTTCCCTGCTTTTTATTTTTTCAATTTCATTTAGGGTTTTGCCTGTTAAAGTTTCGAGAAGCATTGATGCCGCCGCCTGGCTTATTGCGCATCCGCTCCCTGAAAATTTTATTGTTTTAATTCTGTTCGATTTATCCAGCAAAAGTTCGATTTTTATTTTGTCGCCGCAAAGCGGATTGTGTTCTATTGCTGTGGCTGTCGCATTTTTAACCGATCCTTTATTGCGAGGATTTTTGTAGTGGTCGAGAATTATTTCGGAATATATGTCCATAAAGTATCCATGTAAGAAATGTCAGAAATACATATTTTTACGATTCAGCTATTAGTTCAACTCGCCTAACATGTACGGCGAGTTGAATTTGTGCGGATCATGATCCGCACAAAGAATAGCTAATGAATCTTTAAAAACATATATTTCTGACATTTTTATTATTTAAATATTTTTAATGTTTTTTTAAGGGCTTTTTCGGCTAAATCTATATCTTCAAAAGTGTTATATAGGTAAAAACTTATTCGTGCCAGTGCCGGTACTTTCAAATAGTCCATTAGCGGTTCGCAACAATGATGCCCCGATCTTATTTCCACTCCTTCCGTATCGAAAATTTGCGCAATGTCGTGCGGATGAATATTTTTTATCGAGAATGATAAGATTGAAGTTGAAGATTGAGCTGAATCCTTGGCGTAAAAAAGTTTTACTTCTTTGTATTTTGAAAATTCTTCAATCGCGTATTTGAGAAGTTTTTTATTGTGTTCGTTTATGTTTTTTAGTCCGGTTCTTGTTAAGAAATTCAGGGCTTCTCCGAATGCAATTACATCGGCAATATTTGGCGTGCCCGCTTCAAATTTCCAAGGGATGTCATTCCACTGCGCATCATATTTCGAAACCGTTTTTATCATGTCGCCGCCGAATAAAAATGGCGGCATTTTTTTAAATAGATTTTCTTTCCCGTAAAGAATCCCCACTCCTGTGGGGCCAAGCATTTTATGCGAGGAGAATGCGAAAAAATCGCAATCGAGGTCTTGTACATCTACATGGGAGTGAGCTACCATTTGAGCTCCATCCACAATAGTTATTGCGTTTTTTCCATGTGCTAATTTTATTATTTCTTTTAGCGGTGGGCGTGTTCCAAGCACGTTTGATTCGCCTGTTATTGCGACCAGTTTTGTTTTTTTTGAAAGGAGTTTTTTATAATTTTTTAAGTCGATCGAGTAATTTTTCGTAAGTGGGATTATTTTTAATTTTGCATTTTTTTCTTTGCAGAGCTGCTGCCACGGAACCAAGTTTGAGTGATGCTCAAGTATGCTCACGATAATTTCGTCGTTTGGTTTTATATTTAATTTTCCCCATGTTTGTGCCACCATGTTTATTGATTCCGTTGCGTTTCTTGTGAAAATTATTTCACGTGAGCTTTTTGCGTTTATGAATTTTGCAGTTTGCGAGCGCACATTTTCATATGCAGAGGTCGCTTCTTCGGAAAGTTTATAAATTGAGCGGTGAATATTTGCGTTGGTGTTTTTGTAATAATTAACCAGCGAATTTATAACCGCTTGTGGTTTTTGGCTTGTTGATGCACTGTCTAAATACACGAGCGAATGGTTGTTTATTTCTCTTTTGAAGATGGGGAACTGTTTTTTAATTTTGTTGGGGTCTAGCATGCGTGATTATTTTAATGTTTTTCCAAGAATTTTTTCTATTTTTTCATCCAGTATTTTTTTTGTATTTTCATCTTCGATTTTGTCGAAGTCTTTTTCCAAAAACGCTTTTATGAGAATTTTCTTGCCTGTTTTTTCGTTTATTCCGCGGGAGAGGAGATAAAAAAGCATTTCGTCATCTATCTTTCCCATGGATGCCGCGTGTCCCGCGGACGCATCGTTTGTTTCGATTTCGAGCGATGGGATTGTTTCAACTTTTGCATTTTGCGAAAGCAATAGGGAATGATGCGACAACCAGCTTTCCGAGGATTTTGCGGTTTTTTTGATTGAAAGCATGCCTTTATAAGCAACTTTTGAGTCATCCAATAAAACGCTTCGTATGAAATAATGGCTTTTTGTGTTTGGCGCTTCGTGGATGACTGTTGTTTTAAACGAAAATTCTTCCGAGTTTTTTGCGATTATTATTATAACAAAATTTATATTTTTGTTTTTATCTTTTAAATTTAATGAAAAAGTTTTTGTGTTTTTCCATCCTTTGTCCAAAACCGCCGCAATTGTTAAAGGTCGAATATCTTTAATATTCATGCATGAAATATTGTCCGATACAATTACTTTTTTGACTGATTTTGGGTGGGTGGAGTTTTGCATAGGTGTTTGCTTCGCAAACTTTTTATTTATTAGGACACTCGCTATCGCTCGTGTCTGCCCGTCATTTCCAGTTCTATCAGCCGATTTAATTCAAGCGCGTATTCCATTGGCAGTTGTTTTATGATCTGAGTCGCGAAACCGTTTACTATCATAGAAACGGCTTCATCTTCACTTAATCCGCGTGACATCAAGTAAAATAATTGTTCTTCGCTTATTTTTGAAACAGTCGCTTCGTGAGCGACCGTTGCGGATTCTTCCTCAACTTTCATTGTCGGATATGTGTCGGAGCGCGAATTTTCATCTACCAAAAGTGCATTGCAAGAAACATGGCTTACCGTATTTTTTGCTCCTTTAGAAACTTTTAAAAGACCGCGGTATGAGTTTCTTCCATTATTTTTACTGATTGATTTTGCCACTATTTTTGAACTTGTATTTGAAGATGAGTGAAAAATTTTTGCGCCTGTATCCTGATGCTGATTTTCTTTTGCGAAGGCGAGCGATTGAATTTCGCCTTTGGCATTTTCACCAAGTAAAAATATTGCCGGATATTTCATTGTAAGGCGCGATCCTATATTGCAATCCAGCCAAAGCATTTCGGCGTTTTCATATACGAATGCACGTTTTGTAACCAAATTGTAAACATTGCTTGACCAGTTTTGGATGGTTGTGTACTGAACTCGTGCGTTCTTTTTTACGATTATTTCAACCACTGCGGCGTGCAGGGAATCGGTGGAGTAAATTGGGGCGGAGCAACCTTCTATATAGTGAACCGAGGAGCCTTCATCCGCTATAATAAGCGTTCTTTCGAATTGTCCCATCCTTTCGGCGTTTATTCTGAAATATGTCTGCAGGGGAAGGTTTACATGTGTGTTTTTTGGAACATAAATGAACGATCCGCCTGACCACACCGCGGAATTCAGCGCCGCAAATTTGTTGTCCGTAACCGGAACAACTTTTCCAAAATATTCCGCGAAAATTTTAGGATATTTTTTCAGCGCAGTGTCTGTGGATTCAAATATCACGCCTTTTCCCTTCAGTTCTTTTTGCAGTGAGTGATAAATCATTTCCGATTCAAATTGGGCTCCCGTTCCCGCTAAAAATTTTCTTTCAGCTTGCGGAATACCGAGTTTGTCAAAAGTTTCCTTTATTTTTTTCGGGACATTTTCCCACTTCGTTTTTATTTTATCTTGCGGTTTTATGTAATAGTGGAGCGTGTCGAAATTTATTTTACTTAAATCTCCGCCCCAAAGCGGCAAAGGTTTTTTAAAAAATATTTCCAGGGCTTTTTTCCTTAAAGTAAGCATCCACTCCGGTTCGGCTTTTTGGCGTGAAATTTCTTCTATTATATTTGTGTTTAATCCTTGCGGTGATTTGTAAACCGGCTTTGTATCTGTTCTAAATCCTAATTTGCGAAGCAAATTTTTTTGGTTTGATATTTTTTCCAGTATTTTTCGTGTCCGTTTTGGAATTTTCATGCAGGTTCTTTTACAAATTTTTCGTAACCGTGTTTTTCAAGTTTTTGCGCAAGTTTTTTGTCGCCGGATTTTATAATTTTTCCATTTGAGATGATGTGGACAAAATCCGGAGTAATATAATTTAAAATTCTTTGGTAATGGGTAATCAGCAAAATTCCGCATTTTGTTTGCTTATGCAGGCGCTTAATCGCTTTTGCGACGGTTTTAAGAGCATCTATGTCGAGACCCGAATCTATTTCATCCAGAAGTGCGATTCTCGGCTTAAGGACTGCCATTTGCATAATCTCTGCGCGCTTTTTTTCTCCTCCTGAAAACCCTTCGTTTACTGATCGTCCCGCTAATTTTTTATCCATTTCGAGCAAATCCATACTCTGCGAAATTGTCTGCAAAAATTCGCTTGGAGAAATGTGTTTGGCTTTTTTATTTTGAGCTTTTGCGTTTGTGTTTTTAGCGAGTCTTAGAAAATTATTCAATGTAACTCCCTGAATTTCCGTAGGATTTTGGAATGCCAGAAAAAGTCCCAAATTCGCTCTTTTGTTTGCGGGTAATTTTTCAATTTTTTTTCCGTTTAATTTTATTTTTCCTTCCGTTATTTTATATTTCGGATGCCCCATGACAACATTGCAAAGCGTACTTTTTCCCGAACCGTTTTTCCCCATGATCGCGTGAATTTCTCCTGACCGGATTTTTAAATTTATTCCTTTTAGAATTTCTGTTTTGTTTGTTTCCGCGCGCAAAGCAATTATTTCCAATGTGTCCATAAGAGAAAGTTAGATAAAGTAACTAAGTTTTTTATTTAATAATTGATTTTGTATTTCGTCGTTGATTTTTTTGAAACCTTTTCTGACTATGCAATATGGCTTGTGTTTGCATACAGATGCTGTTTTCCGGACTAAGCATGGGACAATTGCGATATTGCCTTCGATTGCTTCTATTATTTCTTTAATTGTAATCTTTCGCGGATTTTTTATAAGTTTGTAGCCGCCGTATTTGCCCCTTGTCGCTTTTACGAGATTGCTTTTTTGAAGCAGTCCTGCAACTTTTTGCAGGAACAAAAAGGATAAATTATAATTTTCCGCAATTTTTTTGATCGAGATGCCGTTTGCGGTTTTTGCTAAAGTCGTAAGCAAAATTATTCCATAATCCACTTTTTGAGTAATGTGCAGAGCTCCGCTTCGCTGTTTTGTTGCGCAGGTTTTTATGTAATTCATACTAAGTTGGTATGATTAATGTGGATAAAATCTAGTTTAGAATGGTTTGATTGTCAATCAGATTTGTAATGAGCGTTTCGTTTGTGTTTTGCGCCAGGCTGATATATTCTTTTTAAGTTAATTTCTAATCCAAATCTTATGAAAAAAACTAAATTAGCGATGTTTGCTTTGGTTGTTTTGCTTGTTTTGGTGGCTGCTGGAGCGTACTTCTTTCCTTTGAAGGGAACAGTGATTTTATATACAGATAGTGATTATAAATTTAATTTGATTACCTCTGCAGAATGCGCAGAATATTTTAGCGTTAAGGGTGATCAGCCGTCTGAAATGATGAAAAATGTATCCGAAGTATATAGTGTTTACGCCCCTCTTTCTGTTAGCTGGAGTGATACTCCGTGGTTCTATTATCACGTTCTTACCCAAGAAGCATATGATATCCTTCCATTAGATGAACCGCCAGGTAAGCCTGAGATTATACTGACACTTGATTCCGGAGATCTTCTTGTAAGATGGAGTCCGCAGGATCGTCCAGGGGATCAGCCGCTGGAGTGTGAATTTGACAAAGTTGTGGCTGAGAAAATTTAGTTTTTTTGCATGTTTTGCAAGCTGTTTTGCGTAATACTATTCTTTTGAAGTAGTATACATTTGTGTATTTTATAATTTTTTCTTATATGAAAATGCGATTTTTATCTGTCTTGTTGACTGTTGCGGTTATTTTAAGCAGTTTTTCCATTACGGCTACGGCCGGCGGGAAAATTTTCGGAGATGTTGAATATGGTGATGCCAATTATGCCGCTATCTCTTACCTGCAAGACGCTAAGGTTGTGCAGGGGTATGCCGATGGAACTTTTAAACCCGGTAATTCCATAAACAGGGCGGAGTTTTTAAAGATTGTCATGGAAGCATCCGGTAAGGAATTCGGTGGCGAAAATTGTTATAAAGATGTTAAAGATGAGTGGTTTGCAAAGTATGTTTGCGGGGCGACAGAATTAGGGCTTGTTAGCGGATACGGGGATAAAACTTTTAAACCGGGGCAGGATATAAATTTTGCGGAAGCAAGTAAGATTATTGCGAATACTTTAGGTTTGGAAATTTCGGAAGACAGCGAAGAAAATTGGTATCAAAAATATGTGACTACGCTTGAAGATAAAAAAGCCATTCCCAAGGAAGTTTATTCTTTTGATTACAAGGTTAAACGCGGGGATATGGCTGAAATGATTTGGAGAGTCAAGGAAGATCCGGACTATGTATCTACCACTACTTATATCGGGATTAAGAGAAAGGAAAAAGTTTTGGCTGCCGGCGGGGCTCTTCAGCAATTTGAATCATGTGTTGAATTGAAGGATTATATTGCTGAAAATGCTTCTTTGTACGGCGGAGGATATGGAATTGAAAAAATGATGACGATGAGTCCTATGACCGGGGATGAAGAGTCGGTATCCGAAGATGCAGGGTCGGTTGCCGTGCCGGAAAGTTCGGCTCAAGAATCGCCTGATTATTCTTCCACAAATGTGCAGGTTGAAGGTGTGGACGAAGCTGACATTGTGAAAACCGACGGTGAATATATTTATTTGCTTAAGGATAATACCATAAGGGTTGTTAAGGCTTATCCTGTGAGCGAAATGGTTGAAATGGATGAAGTTTCCTTTGAAAATGATAATTTCTATCCTACCGATATGTACGTAGACAGTGATCGTTTGGTCGTAATCGGTAGCAGTTATGGACAGGTGTTTAAGCCAATGAATGGGCCTTCGAGCAATATTTATGTTTTTGACATTACAAATAAGGGGGATATTAAACTTATTCGCAATGTTGATATTGAAGGCGGCTATACATCTTCCAGAAAAGTAGACGATATGCTTTATGTTGTTGCAAATAAAAGCGAGTATGTCGGTCCTTTCGGTGCGGGAATTCCCGATGATGGAATAATTCCTTTGTATTCGGATACTGCAACCGAGCAATCAAAGGAGCTTGTCGGATGCGGTGATGTAAGATATATCCCGGGCGTTGAGGCCGCCAATTATTTAATAATTATCGGGCTTCCGCTTGATGATCCAGATGCCGATTTCAGCAAGGAAGTTGTAATGGGCGCGAGCGGAAATATTTACGCTTCAAAACAAAATTTATATGTTGCCGAATCCCGCTATAACTGGTTCTTCGATGCAAGCGATGAGGAAAAAACGATAGTTCACAAGTTCAGCTTGGGGAAAAATGCACTTTCTTATTTGGGAAAGGGCGAGGTACCGGGGCACATCCTAAATCAGTTTTCAATGGATGAATATAACGGCAATTTTAGAGTTGCCACAACTGTTGGTGAAGTTTGGAACACTGAAAAATTATCTACGAATAATCTTTATATTTTAGATAGCGAGTTGGATTTAGCCGGAAATATTACAGGGATTGCGCCGGGTGAGAAAATATATTCGGTTAGATTTGTCGGGGACAGAGCTTATATGGTGACATTCAAGAAAGTCGATCCTTTCTTCGTATTGGATGTCAGTGATCCGAAAAATCCTCAAATTTTAGGGAAATTGAAAATTCCGGGATACAGCGATTATCTTCATCCTTACGATGACACTCATATCATAGGTTTTGGGAAGGAGGCTGTTGATGCGAGCGAAGAAGAGACCAATAACAGTTTTGATTTTGCGTGGTATCAAGGCATGAAAATAGCGATGTTTGACGTGACTGATGTTTCCAATCCGAAAGAATTGCATAAAATTGTGATTGGAGATAGGGGGACGGACAGCGAATTATTGCATAATCATAAAGCGCTTTTGTTTGATAAAGAGAAAGGGTTGATGGCTTTTCCCGTAACGGTTGCGGAAATTCCTGAAAGCGTGAAGGCTGATCTCGATCATGATGCAAATACATACGGCGATTATGTTTTTCAGGGAGCGTATGTCTATGGTGTCAGTGTTGAAAATGGTTTTGAATTTAAGGGGAAGGTAAGCCATTATTCGGAAAACGAGATTAAGGAAAAATCAGGATATTATTGGGGCGGCGATGGGAATATAGACAGGATTTTGTATATCGGAGATTATTTATACACGGTTTCACGCGCAAAAGTTTGGGCGAATAAACTTGCCGATTTGGTTTTCGTGAAAGGGGTGGATTTGAAACTTGGCAGTTCGCCTGAAGTAATTTACAGTAATGGTATGCTGAAATAATTTGTGGCGGGGCGTCTATTTAT
>MFXA01000016.1:10098-16668 GCA_001787455.1 Candidatus Peregrinibacteria bacterium RIFCSPLOWO2_01_FULL_39_12
TAAATAATCTGCGATCTTGCTGAATGTTTCTGCGGCTGTTGAAGATCCCCATTCACTTGAGCGCGGTCTGTCGTATTTTACAATTATTACAAATTTCGGATTGTCTATCGGTCCGAATCCTGCGAATGACCCAATGGTATTTCCCGGACCTCCTATCGCTTTTCCGTATTTGTATGTTTGTGAAGTTCCCGTTTTTCCTGCGGTAAAGTGATTTTTGACGCTTCCTTTTTTCCCTTCTCCACTTTCGATTGTGTTTATGAGCATCGCTGTCATTTTTGAAGCTGTGTCTTCCGAAATTACGCGTCTGATTTCTTTTGGTTCTGTTTTTGTGATTGTAGAGTTGTCATGTCGGACTTCCTCCACCAAGTATGGTTGCATTAAAATTCCGCCGTTTGCTACTGCGCTGTAGGCGCTTGCCATTTGCATCATTGTAACCGTTAACCCTTGTCCGAAAGCGTGTGTTGCAAGCTCCGATTCCGTCCAATCTTCAAAATATTCGATTTTGCCTATCACTTCATTTTCCAGTTCGATGTCGGTGCGGTCCAAAAATCCAAATTTTTTCAAATAACTGTAAAAAAGTGCCGGACCCATTTTTTTTGCCACAAATGTCATTCCGGTATTAAGTGATTTTGCTATGACTGTTTTCATGTTTGTTAATCCCCAGTATTTGTTTGTTGAATTTTTAATTTCGTAGTCATAGGCTTGTTTGTAAATATTCCAGTCAACTCCCACCGGACCTGTGTCGTTATATGTTGTATTCGGAGTTACATCGCCGTCGTCTATGGCGGACGACATTGCTATTGTTTTGAATACCGATCCCGGCTCATAAGGCCATGAAATTATTTTGTTATGGTAGGCTTCCGGCCCCTGAAAATTTTCGTAGCGCGAATAATGGGAAATTCCGTTTTTATCTTTCGTTTCAAAAACCATGTATTTGTCCATGGTTATTTCGTTTGTGTAAAAGTAGTAAATGTCCTTGTCTTTTGTCGGGTAAAGATTTTTGATTTCTTCCGGAGTTAAATTGATTTCAATTTTTTTAAAAACTTCTCCGTAATTGTTTGGATCGAAGCTTGGATAATTTGCCATTGCCAAAACTTTTCCTGTTTGAGGATCCATTATTATCACCTGCCCGCTATCCGCTCTAAAATTTTTCGTGTCCTCTTCCAGGATTTTTTCCGTATAAAGCTGAATTGAACGGTCGATTGTCAAAACTATGTCGTCACCGTCCACAGCCGCCTGAAGATTGCTTTCGCCAACCGTTATCTGCCGTCCAACCGAGTCCTTTTTTGTTTGAAGTTTTCCGCTTATTCCGACAAGAGGAGTGTTAAAAGTGCTTTCAATCCCATATTGTCCTATATTTTCATGGTTTACATATCCTACGACATTTGCGGCAAGTTTTTCTTCAGGGTAGTATCTGAAATATTCTTCCTTCATTGCGAGTCCCGTCAGCCGGTCGGTTTTGTCATCTTTTATAAGTTTGCTTATTTGGTCGGAAATTTTTGGATCGATTTTTCTTTTTAAAACAACATACCGGTTTTCACCTTTTAATATTTTTTCAAGTTTTTTTGATGGGATCAGCAAATGCGGAGCAAGCTTTTCTGCGGTTTTTGCAATTTGTGAAATTTGAGACGGATAAGCCGAAACACTTTTATCTTCTATCTCCAGTCCGCTTAAATTTAATTTTTGAATCGCTTTGATTTCCTCCGTTTTCATGTCCGTTGCAAGTAGGATTTTTTTTCTTCGTTTTTCGCTTAATTTCTCGATCAATATTTGTCCGAATTGCGTTTCCAGTTCTATATCCGTCAGGGGTGTAAGAAGTTTATTTTGCTCTTTATTAGCAGACCCTTCGGGTCCGCTTCCGGTAAGTTCTTTTGAAAGATTTTTTGATAATTCCTTAATTCTTTCATTGTCCGTGGCTCTTTCATCTTCAATACTAAAAATAAGAGGTGCTATTTTATCTGCAATATAGACAGGATCTTTTATAATAACGGGATCGGCGTACAAGAGACTGAGAGTTGTGTTTGTAGCGATTGCAAATTCTTCATTTGAGTGATAATCCTTAATAATTATTTCGCCTCGTTGAGCAGGAAGTTCTATGAATCCGTATTGAGAAGTGGTGGCGATTTGCTGGTAGTAGTCGTGTTGAACAACTTGCAGCTGAAAAAGTTTCGCCAAGAGAATAGCGGTAATTAGGCCGCTTCCCACAAGAAAGACTGTTATTCTGTTTGTTATGTACTTTTGATATTTGGAATTCATACAAAATCCAATATATCACATGGGGATTTTTGCTTTAAGTTTAGTATGGTATAATCGCCGTCGTTATGTTTAGAAAAACCACTTTTCAGAGCGGGCTGAGACTTGTTACCGAAAAACTTGAAGGAACAAAAGCTGTAACTGTGCTTGTTTTGGTCGGCGCGGGAAGCAGATATGAAAATCAAAAAATTCGCGGAATTTCGCATTTTCTGGAGCACATGTTTTTTAAAGGTGCGGAAAAGTTTAAAAATACAAAAGAAGTTTCCGAGGCGATAGATTCCGTTGGAGGGGAATTTAATGCTTTTACGGGCAAGGAATATGCAGGTTATTACGTGAAAGTTGCGTCCGAAAACATTGAAATTGCGTGCGATGTTCTTTCCGATATGCTTTTAAATTCTAAATTCGCGCAGGAAGAAATTGAAAAAGAGAGAGGCGTGATTCTTGAGGAATATAATATGTATCAGGATACTCCCACCTATCAAATCGGCTGGAATTTTGAACAGCTTGTTTTTGGGGATCAGCCTCTTGGGTGGGATCAAATCGGAACGAAAGAACTTATTACTTCTGTTATGCATGAGGATTTTGTGAAGTATAAGCAAGAGCTTTATACGCCTGACAATATTGTGGTTGTTATAGCCGGGAATGTTGATCATAAAAATGCTGTGGAGTTTGTGGAAAAATATTTTAGGATGGAGGAATCTAAAAAAAAGTATGATTTTGATGCTCTTCTCAATAAAAATGGAGGAACTGTTAATTTAACCGAAAAGAAAACTGAGCAAGCGCATGTTGCTGTTGGCTTTCCCAGTTATCCCGAAGGACACAAAGATCACTGGGGAGTGAAGCTTCTTTCTGTGATTTTGGGCGGCAATATGAGTAGTAGGATGTTTTTAGGGGTTCGCGAGGCTAAAGGGCTTGCGTATTATATCCATACTTCTACAGATAATTATACGGATGGCGGTGCGTTTGTCACAAATGCTGGTGTTGATTTAAAAAGGATAGATGAGGCGGTTAGCGGGATAGTTGAGGAGTATAGAAAGGTTAAGGATGAAGGGGTTCCCGTTTCCGAATTAAATAAGGCTAAGTCTTATTTGAAAGGAAAGATAGTTTTAGGTCTTGAGGATTCGGAGGAATACGCGCATCTTCTCGGGAAATATGAACTTTTACGCGGGGGTGCAAAAGAGCCTGCGGAGCTTACGAAAGCGATAGATGCGGTTACTGTTGATGACATTAAAAGGATTTCCAAGGATTTGTTGGTGGAAAAGAAAATGAAAATTGCGGTTATCGGGCCGTATGGTGAGGCGGAAAGATTTAAAGACTTGCTGAAATTTTAGTTGTGGTGGCGGTTTTTAACGCTGGCTTGTCTTTCCCAGCTTTTCCAGCTCAGCGTATGCGATATCGCTGTAGTCTTTAACCGTGTAAATTTTTGTATTTCCTGTTTGCAGATGAGCTTTTCCTTCGTCGCCTTCCCAATATTGTTTATCTTCTGTATTGGCAATACCAAAACTCCATCCACCACTTCTATCTGTAAATATAACTACAATGGCATTTTCTCTTAGCCATGAATGCGCATACATAAGTGTGAAAAACAAAGAGAGAAATGCTACATGGTTTACATCTCCCATTTGGAATGACGGTATCATAAAAGGTCTTCGTGATTCTGTTTGGCTTAAGCCTTGAGCTAGTGCGTCAAGTGTCGTTTGTATAGGTCTTATGACGTTCGTTATTGAAGCGCTAGCAATAAGTTCGCCATGAGTTCTACTAAGTTTCGCTATATCTAAGCCTTGAGTGGTATCTGGTCCTGTTGGTCCTTCCGGTGTACCCATATGATGTATGTGTTAGTTAATAATTGAGTGGTCATGCTGTTTAGCCGAGTGTTCATATTAGCTCAATTATTTTATTTGTCAAATAAATTCTTTGAAAGTTGTTCGTAGGCAAAGGCTTGAGAAAAGTTAGTTTTTTTGATATAATTAGAGGATAGAAAATAGAAATAAAAACAAAAATATGGAAAATAAATTTTTTAGCGGGATTTTTAAGGAAAAAAGGTTTGTTTTTGAAAACCCTGCTCCAAGTGCGCAGCCGGGGGAAGGTGGAGCTGTTTCCAGTGATAAAGGAGTTGATACTAAACAAGTTGAAGCTGATAAGGAAGTGAAAAAAGATAATATAACGGCAAAAACTTCTGAGTATTTGAAAGATTTAAAAGATAGTATTGGCAAGGATTTTGAAGGTTTGGTGAATTTGGTTAATTTTGAAGGGGAGGTTTTTGAAGGTGAGGTTTCTGGCGGTGATTTTATGAAACAGAAAGAGGTTGTTTCCAAGGCGGTTTTGGAAAAGTTGAAAGTAAAGATGGAGGAGCAAGGTCTGTTAAAGGAGGATCTTGATAATTTGATTAATTTTGTTTGGGGTTTGCATGGTGCGGCTCCTCTTGACGTGGATTCTTTGAAGTTTATTGCGGATGTGTATACCACGTCTATGTTACAGTCGGTCGAGGATGGATTTAAGGAAATGTATCCTTTGTTTGACGAGAAGTTGACTGGTGGGGATAAGTATAAAATTGGATATAAGATTAACGTTGCTAATGGCGGCGTGAGTTTTTTAACTGAATTTAAGGGTGGTGAGGCTTTTGAGGCGGATTATAAAAAACTTGAGGAAGAGGCTGGAATTAGCAGAGATGTTTCCAGTAAAAGCGGTGAAAAGAAAGAAGGTGAAAAGCCTGAAGAAGATAAAAAGTCTGAGGAAAAATCAGCACAAATGTTAGCCGATAAGAAAGCTGACGAAGAGAAGAAGAAAGTCGACGAAGAACTGATTAGTAAGGAGGCTAAAATAAAGGCATTGAAGGGTTCTTTTCTTGGCGGTGCGCTCGCTTTTTTGGGAATTGTTAAAAATGACGAGTGGGGTGATGTCATAGATGGAAATAATTGGCTTGCCGGCTTGCTTGTCGGAATGTTTGGCGGAGGTTCTTTGCTTGCCAATGATCCGGTTCCCGGGGCTATTGAAAATCTGGATGATAAAAATAAACTTTTGGCGCAAAGGGCGATGGAAAAAGCTCAAGGGTCGTTGTTTTCTTTAAGTAAAATAAAAGTTGGCACGATTAGCGCTGAAGAAGCAAAAAAACTTAGGGATGCACGGTCCACCTACGATGGTGATAAATTTAAGGCTCTTATTGCCGGGAAAATGGATAGAGATAGAAAAATTCCCGATGAAGGTGTTAGATTGGGAGTTGATTTTGCTGTAAAAGATGGAGATAACTCAGGTACGTTGCTGATTGATCTAAAAAACGGGGGTGAAATGATTATTCCTCCAAAATCCACTTTGGTTGTTAATGGTGAAACTGAAATTGCAGGAGATAAGGAAAAACCATATAAAGGTAGCGAGATAAAAATTACAGGAACAATTCCAAAAGGCACTCTTTTTAAGGGTAAAGTCGGGTTTGAGTTTGTTACTGAAACTACTTAGAGATATGTTTAGCGGTGCTCGACCAGAATTTTAATTTGTCTTGTTTGTTTTGTTGGGCTAGAATTGGCCTGTTTTGGAATATAATAAAAATTTTTTCTATGTCTAAAAATAAAGGATTGCAGGAACGCACACTTGTTTTGATTAAGCCCGACGCTATTCAAAGAGGGCTTTTTGGTGCTATCACAAGCCGTTTTGAGCATAAAGGGCTTAAGCTTGTCGGAGTAAAAATGATTGGTCTTGATGAGGCTATTCTTCGCGAACATTATGCGCATATTGCTGAAAAACCATTTTTTTCCGGTGTTGCAAAATTTATGCAAAGTACGCCTGTTATTGCTATGTGCTGGGAGGGTCTTGATGTTGTTTCCACAGTCAGAAAAATCACAGGTATTACCAAGGCTCGCGAAGCTGAGTCGGGAAGCATCCGCGGAGATTTTGCAATGAGCGTTTCGTGCAATGTGATTCACGCTTCCGACAGTATTGAAACCGCCGAAAAAGAAGTTAAAAGATTTTTTAAAGAGGATGAGCTTTTTGGTTACGACAAGTCCGAATATATGCATGTATATGGGGAAGACGAGAGGGTTTTGTAAGAAAGGGCAAAAAACATTTTTATGGATATTCAATCTTTACAAAAAAAAGCTGCAAATATAAGGCTGGATAGTTTAACGGCAATGTATAAGGCGAAAAAAGGCTGTATTGGCGGAAGTATGTCTGTTGTTGAAATTTTGGTTTCGCTTTATTATGGGAAAGTTTTTGGGAAGCCTGTCATGAAATTTGATCCGAAAAAGCCTGACTGGGAAGAGCAGGATTATTTAATTTTATCCAAGGGGCATGCTGTGCCGACTCTTTATGCGATTTTGGCCGATT
>MFXA01000016.1:16729-24647 GCA_001787455.1 Candidatus Peregrinibacteria bacterium RIFCSPLOWO2_01_FULL_39_12
GACTTTCGGTTGGACTTGGAATGGCGATGAGTTTACAGATGGATAGAAAATCAAATAAAGTTTTTGTTGTGATGGGGGATGGGGAGCTTCAAAACGGTCAGGTTTGGGAAGCTGCGCTGGCTTGCGCGCATTACAATCTTAGCAATTTGGTTTTATTTATTGATAATAACAAGGCTCAGTCCGGCGAGCTTATTTCATCTGTTATGAATATTCCTTCCATCCAGGATAAATTTGAGGCTTTTGGCTGGAATGTTATTCAGGTGGTTGACGGACATAATTTCGATCAAATTTTGGATGGGGTTTCACGTGCGGTTACATCTGTAAGAAAACCTGTGTGCGTGTGGTGCCATACTGTTTGCGGAAAGGGCGTTGATTTCGCTGAAGGAAAACCGAGTTATCAAAGAAGTGTTTTAAGCGAAGGGGAAATGTTGGTTGTGACATCTAAATTAAAAGAAGTGTTATGATTTTAAAGCTTGCAAATAAATACAGGAATATTGTTGTGTTAAGTTCAGGAACAACCGGTACGCAAGTTTGCGCTGAATTCGCAAAGTTTTTCCCCAATCGTTATTTTACTTTTGGGGAGGCGGAAGGGAATATCGCTTCTTCTTCCGCCGGATTTGCGCTTCGAGGGAAAATGCCTGTAATTGTTGCCGACCGAGATTTTTTAACAGGGGCTTTTGAGCAAATACGCGACGATATTTGCGAGTCGAATCTAAATGTGAAAATTATTATTAACGGAAGCAACTCTGAAGAAAAAAAACTTGCCGATTTGCTTCCAAATATGAAAATTTACAGCGAAACGGGTGCCGATGATCTTGAAAATATATTTTTCGAATATGGTCCTGCTGTAGTTTTCGTGTGAGAAGTATGATATAATTTTAGTGTTTTAAGATAGAAAAAAAGTTTTTATGCAGCAGCACCAAATAAAATTTTTTGCAGGATCTTCCCATCCGGAGCTGGCTAAAGAAATTTCCAAATATTTGAAGACTTCCGTTTCCGAACTTGTAATTTCAAAATTTGCCTGTGGTGAAATTTACGCAAAGCCGAAGGATACAGTGCGCGGCGTTGATGCTTTTGTTCTTCAAACCGGATCTTCAAATATAAATGAAGATTTGATGGAACTTTTTATAATTCTGGACAGTTTAAAAAGGTCATTTGCCGGAAGAATACATGTTGTTATGCCTCATTACGGATATGCGAGGCAGGATAGAGTTGCGACTCCGCGCGAGCCGATTTCCGCGAAACTTGTTGCGGATTTAATTTCTGCGGCCGGAGCGGATCATATTATTACAATGAAACTTCATAGCGACCAGGAGCAGGGATTTTTCAATTTTCCCGTAGATAATCTGAGTACTGAAAAACTTTTTGCGGAATATTTTGCGAAGAAGGGTCTGAAAGATCTGGTTGTTGTTTCTCCAGATGCGGGCGGAGCGAAGGATGCAAAAAGATTGGCAAATTTATTGATGGCGAATCTTGCGATTATTTATAAAACCAGACCGTCTCACAATAAAGCTCAGGCTAATCATGTTATTGGTGACGTAAAAGGGAAGGGGTGTTTGATATACGACGATATGATTGATACCGGGGGTAGTGTTGTTGAGGCTTTGCGTGCGTTGAAAGAGTGTGGTGCGAAAAAAGTTTATCTGGCGGCGACTCATGCTGTGTTTTCCGATCCTGCCGCTGAAAGACTGCGAAATGCCGGGTTTGAGGAAGTTGTTGTCACAAATACCATCCCGATTTCTAAAAATAAGAAATTTAAGGGGCTTGTTGTACTTTCAGTTGCGCCTTTGTTGGCAAAAATCATAGAAAATATCCATGAAGATAAATCCGTAACCAGCGCGCTTTTATGATAGGTGAAAAAAAGAAAAAACTTATATTTGCGGGTAGCGATCATGCAGGTTTTAAAGCGAAGGAGGAGCTTAAAAATTATCTTGGCGGTAAAGATTTTGATGTAACGGATTTAGGATGTTTTAGCGAAGAGCCTTGCGATTATCCCGATATTGCGAGAGAAGTCGGGGAAAAAGTTTATGAACATGCCGGTTCTTTCGGAATTTTAATTTGCGGAAGCGGAGTTGGAATGTCTATGGCGGCAAATAAAATGAAGGGGATCCGCGCGGTTTTGGCAAGCAGTGAGGAAATTGCCGAATTATCACGCAGGCATAATGATGCCAATGTTGTTACTCTTGGCGCAAGGGTTATGGAAATTGGTTTAATGAAGAAGATTGTTGACAAGTTTTTGTCGACAGATTTTGAGAAAGGGGAGGAAAGGCATGTAAAAAGAGTTGAGAAAATGAATGTGATGTAAAGTTTTTAAAAATGAAAATACAAGTCGCTCCGTCAATTTTGTCCGCGGATTTCGGGAAACTGAATGAGGAAATTGCTTCTGTTGAACTTTACAGCGACAGGATACATTTTGATGTGATGGACGGGCATTTTGTGCCGAATATCAGTTTCGGGGCTCCGGTTATGAGGTGCGTTAAGACCAAACTGCCTTTGGACGTGCATTTGATGATCGAGAATCCGTGGAAATTTTTTGAAGATTTTGTTAAGGCTGGGGCAGATACGATAATTGTTCACAGCGAGGCTTGCCGGGATTTGAAGGCGATTTTGAAGGAGATTAGGGGATTAGGGGTGAAGGCAGGCGTTTCTATCAAGCCCAAAACTGGGATTTCTGCTATTAAGGGGGTTTTGGATTTGGTGGATCAGGTGCTTATTATGACTGTTGAGCCGGGATTTGGCGGGCAGGATTTTATGGAAGAGATGCTTCCTAAGATTGCCGGATTGAGGAAGTGCGGATTTAAGGGAGATATTAGTGTGGATGGGGGGATAAATGAGAGAACAGCCAAGCTTTGTATAGATGCCGGGGCAAATATTATGATTGCCGGAAGCTATATTTTTAAGGCAAAAGACAGGAAAAAGGCGATAATGGGGTTGAGGGTGTAGGGTGTATGGTAAATTTAAGAGAGGATAAGGTGTCCGCCTTTGGCGGACAGTTTGTTGGCTAGGACATTCGCTGCCGCTCATGTCTGCTTGCATTTTTTTGTTGTTGTACTATAATTTTACTCCTGTGTCTAATTAAACGTATATGAGTGACGGATCAGAAAATGGGAAAAAGAAGGATGGCGCAGATGAAACCAGTGGTGTCGAGGCTGAGGGGACGACAGATGTTGAGGCTCGCAACCCTGATGATTCTGTTGTAGCAGAGGATACAACTGTTGTTGCTTCGCATTATAATGATCCTGCCGGTATTGTTAGCGCAAACATGACTGATACTGGGGTTCCTGACGATCTGCATGGTGGTGTTGAGGATCGTAGTGGAGAGGTTCTTTCCGTTGCCACTGCTACTTTTGCCGATGATTCTATGGGCGTGGGTGTTGCGGATGAACGAAGAAGAGGGCGTAGAGAAATTTTTGACGCGTTAAGATTAAACGGTGATTTTGGTTCAGTTACCAGATTTCTTCTGGAGAGCGGGGATTTTGATCCAAAGAAGCTTGATAATCAGAAAAGTTTTTTTTGGCATAGGATGTTCGGGGAGACTCATCCCGATAATTCTCCGGATGATTCTCTTTTTAATGCTGTTTGTTATTTTGATGAAATTGTTCGTGAGTTTGAACTTGAAGATGCTCCTCTTTTTAATAATCCCGAGATTAGGGAAGATTTAAGGGGAAGATTGCATGAGTTTATGCAATATGTTGATTCCAAGGTTGATAGTGTTGCGCTTAGACTAAAAGGATCCGAGGGATGCTCGAATTTTTCCGAGGACTGGCGCAGTAATTTGAAATACGCATGTTATGTTACGTTTCTTATCCATTATGGAGAAAAAAGGAAAGGAGAATTGGACGACGAAGGTAATCCCAGGGATTATGCGTATCATCCTGTCAGATCGGCTCTTGATAATCTTGTGCCAAGGGTAAGGTTTTTTTGTGAGCCTACTATAATTGCAGATATCTTTCACGATGTTCCGGAGAATTGGGACAAAGGGTTTTTAGGTATACTTAGTGTTTCAAAGGAAGAGGAGATTGGATTGGCTGATTTTGGTAAGAAGGCTGGTCGACTAAGAGCGATTCAAGAGTCACTTAAGAGGGAAAAAGGTGGTATGTTTGATAAGTGGTTTCAGGGGCTTTGTCAGGTTTTTGATACTGTTTCCGGCAGACAGAGTGATGAATTTGATATTACGGCGTATTTGTCTAAAACTGTTGGAGTTTGGAGTCTCGTCGATATTCTTACCAAAACAAGTGATAACAGAGCGAAAGCGATTGTTGAGATGCTTGCTAAGATTTGTAATCATTCCGGCGCCGCTATGTTTTCCGCAGCCAGAGCGCTTTTGATAAAAATGACTGACAGGCTTGATAATATTGCATCGTTAAAATCTCTTATGAAGCATGGAACGAAAATGGGAGGACCAACGAAAGAAAGAGTTTCGGAGATAGGACTTGAAACTATTCACTTTTTTATAGCTTTGGCGATTGCTCTTAAGGCTTGGAATATAGTTGACTGGCTTTACGATTATATGGTTTTTAGTGATCCCGAGGAAAGAAAAAGAAGGATTGAGTTGCGAAGGCAATCGGATTCTGGGATAGAGAGGGGTAAAGAAACAACAGTTCTTAAAACTCAGTTTAAATGGGTGTTTGAAGAGAAGTTAAGAGGGCGGATGAAGGATTCTTCAATTTCCGATGGTAAAGATTACGTTTTGGAATTTAGACCTGTTGGTGTGCGTTATGAAAGGGCTGAGGCGGCTTTTGAGGCTGCGGGTAGAGGAACGTATGTGCGTCATTTTCAGCATTTTGTTATTTTTCGCTGTGGGAAAAAGAATCCCGAGATGTTAGTGGCGGCATCAGAAGTTTTCAAGGGGCTTTTTCCTAAACCTCTTAGCGATGAGGTTTTGACGAGAGGGGAATTTGGCAGTGTGCTTGGAGAGAAGCTGTCAAAAAATCGTATGGGAGTTCTCGATGAAGAGAACGGCTATAGCGATGTATTTGGAGTCGGAGTATGGTCGGTTTTTAATGGACCGGAAGATTTTTCCGGGAAAATTCTTGGGGATGTGAATCGAGGATATTTTTATAGAGATCCGGCGATAAATGTAGATGAATTTTTGGCAGAGATTGAATCCGGCGGCACTGTTGGCAGGATGGGTGATGAGGAAGAGGAGCCTGTCAGGGTTAGTGAATCTAGGGCGCGTATCTTGCTTAAGGAAGGGATTGATGGTTTAGAGAGAAGGTTTCCATCTGAATTCCAAGCTCTTAATGAGCGTTTCCCTGCTATAATTTCTGAAATTAGAAATAAGGGGGTTGCGGTAGTTTTTGGTGCTGATGATGTTGATGCTCCCGCCCGTGCTGCAAGAGCCAGAGTTTTAGCTTTACTCAATGGAATAAAGCCTTTTGTAAAATTACTTGCAGATCAGTATTCTCTTATTGACTGTTTAAGGGCAAGGATGTGTCCTTCCGTGGATGTTGCCAGAGAAAATGTCAGGAGAGAGATTTTACCCATTGATCTTCCCGAGTTTGGAAAGGCTTCTTTAAATTGCCCATCTGAGATCGAAAGTAATTCCTCCGGGATTGACGCTGAAGGTATCGATAAAATTGAAAAAGTTATCGGTCAGCTTGTAATGACGATGTTTATGGAAAAGCCTGTAACCGCTGTAGTTCGAGTAAACGGCGAGTACAGTGTTGAGGTTCAATTGCCTGCGGAATATGCTGACTTGAATGGTGCTCTTGCATTTGGTGCTCCTTGGGCGCTTGGACGAGAGATTGTTTTTGTTGAAGAAACAGAAACTGACGGGAAGAAACAATTTAGTATAACCGTTGATTTAGGAAAACCTTTCGATTCGGCTCGCTTTGACAGGCAAGCCGGTTTTATTAATGAACTTTTGGTTAAATATCAAAGTACGCTTCTTTTGGATAAATATCAGGGAGTCAGGGGCGGGGTGTTTGCTCCCGGTTATGAGGAGGTGCAGGCAGGTTTAAGGACTGTTGCTGAACCTGAGGAAGATTTAGGAGACTTGGGGCAAGATTCTGGCGATGATCCTCAAGTGTAAGATTCTTTACTCCGCTACGCCGCAGTTGGATTAGGATAAAGAAAACATAATCCTCAGATTCAAAAACTAATTTTTTGCTCTTTTTAATGTCACAAACACTTTTGTTGACACTATTTGCAATAATCGCCAAGCTTCTATCACAAAACCTTCCTTTTGGGAGTGCTATTTTTATCATGGATTATTTTTTCATATTTAAGAACTCTTTTACTAATAGGATCTATGATTTCAACCTCATTAACCCCTTCTTCTGAAGATTGTTCAACTCGTCCTATTCTCTTCGCTTCAATATTAAAACTAATGGCATCCTTAAGAATACTTTCCACAACTTCCTCGGTGCAAGATATTATTAATCTAGTCCCCATATTAAATGTTCTGTACAATTCATGTGGTTCAATTTTTGAATTCTCGTAAACAAATCGAAAAAATGGACCAGGGTCAATCATATCATCCATTACATACTTTACATCTTTACCAAATCTTATTGGTTTTGTTAGCCCCCCTCCTGTACAATTAAAAATTCCTTTTATTCCATCTATATTGTTTTTTAATAACTTCTTTATAAGGGGTAAGTATGAACGAGTTGGAGAGAGCATTGCCGTTCCTAATGTCATATCTGTACCAGGAATTCTTGTTTCCAAATCAAATTTTCCTGAATATGCACTATCCGAAATATTTTCATCATAAGTTTCCGGATATCGTTTTTTATATGAAGGATTTAGTATAGCATGAGTCAATAAAGTAAAACCATTACTACTAACTCCTGAATTATATTCCTTCTCATATTTGGCTTTTCCGTACGAAGAGAAACCAATCAATACATTTCCTTTACTGGTTTGGCTTGCATCCACCACGTCTTTCCTTTTCATCCGAGAAGAAGCATCAGAGTTAACAACCACAGTGCGAACATTATTACCAGTGTCTGCAGTTTCTCCACCACACATATCAATTTTTGTGTAATCAGAAAGTTCCTCAATTGATTCACTATACCCATCAATAATTTTTGAAATTGCTTCATCAGAAATAATTAATGGATTTCTATCAATACAATTAGTTAATTGAAAGCTCTCAGTAGCACCTACAGCTGCCATATCATCAATGTTCATAACAAGACTATCATGGGCAATTCCTTTCCATACATCATTACTAAAACCCTCTCTTGTTGCCATGTATGCCACATTTACTTTGCTTCCTGCCCCATCTGTGTGCTTAAGATAACAATATTGATCATCACCAGCAATATCAGGAGCAATGAAACAGAAAGCTCCAGGGAAAAGTCCTTTATCCAATCCTTTTGTTGCCTCATGTACAGCATCTTTATCGGCATCAGATCCCAATTTTTTGTAGGTAAGCATTTACTAAAAAAATTTAAATTTAAGAAGTTTCACAACATTTGCTTTAAAAGTCTACTTAATCTAAGATAAATTGTCAATTAAGCCTACTAAGGAAATACCTGCAATGAATTTTATTTCAGAATCATCGGCTTTTGAACATATTATTAATGTATGCCAGAGCGAAACGCCAGATCTGCTTTTAATTTCCGGCCATACCGGCAGTGGTAAAAGCACCTTGGCTGAAATGATATCAAAAGAGTTGGGGGTTTCTCGTTTATGTCTTGATAATTATTTTAAGGGTGAAGATGAAATGGAGCTTATTTTACTGTGGTGCGCCCGACAGGAATCGAACCTGTGACCTTTGGCTCCGCAAGCCAACGCTCTATCCAACTGAGCTACGAGCGCGCGTGACATGTTTTCATCTTTTGTGTTTATTTTTGGCTATTTTGCCGTTCTAACCGAGCGCAACTTTTTTGATATGGGAGCTGAAGGCTCCCCAACTGAGCTACGAGCGCGCGTGACGTGTTTTCAACTTTTGTTTTTATTTTTGGCT
>MFXA01000017.1:0-9780 GCA_001787455.1 Candidatus Peregrinibacteria bacterium RIFCSPLOWO2_01_FULL_39_12
TATTGTTTGGATCTTACTATTGCGCATCAATATATGGGGCAGTTGTCCAATCTTGTGCAAAAAACGGTGTTTGGTAATGTCGGTTCCATTATAAGTTTCAGGGTTGGTGCCGATGATGCGAATGTTCTTGCGCAAGAATATAATCCGGTATTTAAAGAAAGGGATATTATAAATCTTGGTGTGCGCGAATTTTACTGCAAAATGTCTGTTAACGGTGAAATTAGGGAAGCGTTTTCGGGAAAAACCATAGATGTTCCAAAAATAAAAGAATCTTATGTCGAGGAAATTATCGCCAATTCAAGAAACACTTATTGCGAAAGGCGCGATAAAGTTGAGGAAATTTTGGCGAAGTGGGATGAGTCTGGCGAGTTTGCCGATTTGTCTCCGGAAGAACAGCCGGACTTTGAAGAACCTTTGATTTGATAGAACCTGTAAAAATCGTGCGCTGCTTTGTCGACTTCGCCATTTTCTTCTCGCCGTACTTTCCTAGTACGGCTCGGTCGCAAATGGCTTGTTTCCTCGCATCGTATCGATTTTTACAGGTTCTTTTATGAGTCGTAGTTGTAGAATTGCACTTCACAAAATTGCTTGAGGTATGATATACATTTAGTTGTATGGTGAAAGATGTAAAAACATCAAAAGTTGATTCAGGCGGAGATACGCTGATTTTAAATAAACTTCCCGGTTATTTTTTGATTTTTTGTTTGATTTTATCTTTTTACTTTTTGTTTAAGATTTTGTGGCCTTTTCTCGCTGTTATTTTTGTGGCCGCTGTTTTAGCTGTCACTTTTTATCCGTTATATAAAAGGGTTCTCAATATTTTTAGCGGATGGAGCAGGCTGGCATCGCTTGTTACGTGTATTATCGTAATACTTGTTACTGTCGCGCCTTTGACATTTTTTATTATCATGATGACGAACGAAGCTGTTAATACTTATGAAATTGTGCAGGAAAAAGTTGATTCGGGAGTTTTTGACAAATATTTGCAGTGGGGTAGCGGCGGATTTTTTTATGATTTAAAAAGTGAAGTTGATTTGATTGTGGATTTAGATAACATGGATTTGAAAAAGAAAGTTGTCGAGGTGGCGCAGTCTTTCAGCGCACTTTTGGTTTCGCAGACAGGAGCGCTTGTTAAAAGCATTTCCGATCTTTTGCTTAATCTTGTAATAATGCTTTTTGCGATGTTTTATTTTTTCAAAGATGGTGAAAAAATTGTTAAAAGAGTTGGAGCGTTAAGTCCGTTGCCGTCCATGTATGAATCCGAGTTGTTTGGTAAAATTTCCGCCATGGTTAAGGCGATTGTAATCGGTGTATTTTTGACTTCTATTATTCAGGGTGCAATTGGCGGTATAGGTTTTGCGATAGCCGGAATCCCCAATCCTGTGTTTTGGGCTGTTGCAATGGCGTTTTTCTCGCTTGTACCTATTTTTGGCACTGCCGTGATTTGGATTCCCGCGTCAATTATTATGGCGATTCTCGGTTCTTATTTTGGGGCGATCTTTATATTTTTATGGGGATTACTGGTCGTCAGTTCTGTGGATAATTTTGTAAGACCGTATTTAATCGGCGGTAAAGCTCATACTTATCCGCTTCTTATTTTCTTTGTTATTTTGGGCGGTCTTTGGACTATGGGATTTAAGGGGATTATTGTAGGTCCTCTTGTTCTTATGGCGCTCATGTCTTTCCTTCATATATACGAAATTGAATATACGAAACTTCTTAAAAAATAAATTTTATGATCAAGAAAAAAAATGTATCTACAAATTCCGCTAAACCTAAAAAAGTTTCCGGAGCGCCTGAAATTACAAAGGCGGCTATTTCCGGAGTAAAGCGTATACAGCCTCACGACAGACCGTTTATTGGATTTTTGGCTTTGTTTATTGGTTTTTCCGTTTATACAATCAGTTCTTTTCTAAGCTCGAACAATAGTTATATTGAGCAGATGTTTACCGATGTTACCGGTGTCCCTGTCGAAGTTGTCGAAACGAACAGTCCGTTTTCAGATATGATGTCCGATCATCCAAATTCCGAAGCTATTATTGCTTTGTATTATGAAGGGATTATTGGCGGATATGCGGATGGGACTTATAAGCCCGAAAACAGTGTTAATAGGGCTGAGTTTGCAAAAATGCTTGTTGAGGCGGCTGATCTTGATTATACAAAGCTTCCCCCTTCCGATATTGCGAATTGCTTTACTGATGTTTCCGATTTGCCGGATCATTGGTTCGCGCCTTCGGTATGTGCTTCCAAGTATGAAGGATGGGTTAAAGGATATGATGGGGGCAAATATAGTCCGACTAAAGGTATAAACAGAGCTGAAGCAGTGAAAATTATACTTACCGCTTTTGAATTTGATATCCCTGAAAATTCGGAAGTTTTAACTGCTCCTTATGAAGATGTCCCTTTGGATGCTTGGTATTTAGGAGCTGCGCAGGCTGCCAAGGAAAATGGAATTGTTAGAAAACTTGGGGTTTTTGATGCAAGTGGAGGTGTTTCGAGAGCGCATGTGGCACAGATGATATTTAATGCGATGAAGTCTAAAGGCATGCTGTAGTGCTAATTTTTTGGAATCAGCTACTGTGTTGTCGTAAAATTTTGATCCTCATGTACTAGTCAGTACATTGTGGTCAAAATTTTTCTGTCGCCTTGTATCTGATTCCAAAAAATTAGCACTAGGGTAAGCTTACTGAAAATCGTGCATTGCTGTGTCAGCTGTGGCATTTCCTCCTCGCTGTACTTTGTTAAGTACAGCTTTGTTGTAAATGGCTTGTTTCCTTGCATTGTAGCAATTTTCTAGTAGCACTAAGATTTCATTTAGTACTAATTATTTTAACGAGATCCATTCCGTTCATCTCCTTGCTGGCTAAAATTGTTAACGTAGTTTTTTGCTTTGAAAAAATCTTTAGCAGAAGGGTATTTATGTTTTTGTAGTGTATGGGTGTTTGCTTTGCAGGTGGTTCGATTAAAAAAATGAATGTTTTACTGTCTGCACTCAAGATTTTACCTTCCATGTAGTAAAAATCTTTGTTTTTTTCTCCTTTGGACGGGGGAGTCCAAATCCATGTGGATTTGGAAGCGATCGAGCCGTTTTTTGCATCTATTATCTTTATTAAACTGAAACCTTTTTCTTCTTCCGATGAGTCATAGTGGATTTTTGCAACAGATTTTCCTGACGGGTTGATTAGGGAGATTGTGTTGTCTTTATTTTTCAGAGGTTTTTTTATCTTGTTTTTGTCTATTACAAGAAAGCTTTTTGCATCAATTTTGAGATTTTTTATGTAAAAATTTTGAGTTTTTTTTTGTTTTGGCGATGTCTGTGAAATTTGCCAATCATCCAAGTTAACAGGTTCATTTCCGGCGTTAAAAAGTTCTATCCATTCCTTCTTTTCATCTTTTCCTTTTGGGTTTGGGAAAATTTCCGTGATGAATATTTTAGGCGCGGCATTTGCGGTAGGAATTTCTAAAATTACCGTTAATACAAACATTAAGAGGACGTAAATTGTTTTTATGTTATGGTTTAGCTTGTGCATTAAGCCTATTTCAGCATATAAAGATGAAATTTTCTTAAAATTTTCCTAAAAAAGTTTTTGACATTTTTACTTACTGCTGTAAAGTTGATATGAAATATTATTAACGCTTAGCTTAGATTTAAAGATTAACTAGCCACTAATAAACATAGGTAAAACATTTATTATACAAGATTTGGCGGATTTTTTGACGGGGTGATCCACCTCTTTATTTCTTTGAATTTAGGCAGGCAAAATTATTTATGATTACTACAATCCTACTTGCCGTAATTGGCGCTGTTATCGGTGTTTCCGCCGGGTATTTTTATAGAAAAAAACAGGTCGAGGAAAAAAATAAAGACTTGGTTTTGAAATCCGAGCAAATTTTGTCAGATGCAAAAAATAAATCCAAAGAGATTATTTACGAAGCCAGAACTGAGGCTCTTAAACTTCAGGATGAGCTGAAAAAGGATGAGCAGCATCAGCAGGCTCGACTGACCGATATAGAGGAGCGTCTTATAAAAAAGGAATCGGTTTTGGATAAAAAGAGCGATGATGTTGAAAGGCTTCGGGTGGATTTGGATTCGAAAGTTACATCTGTTAAACAAATTAGAGAAGAAGTGGAAAGCATCTATAAAATGCAATCCCAGCAACTTGAAAGAATTGCTGCAATGTCCAAAGAAGAAGCGAGAGAAGTTTTGCTTAAAAAAGTTGAAGAAGAAGCGAAGGAAGATATTGTTGTACAGATTAAAAAGGCGGAAAAAGAGCTTGAAGCCAAGGCGGATGAACGTGCGAAGTGGATTATCGCCGATGCTATTTCGAGATGTGCGGCCGAAACTACCGCCGAATCGACCGCCACGATAGTCAATCTTCCAAATGATGAGATGAAGGGCAGAATTATCGGAAGGGAAGGCCGAAACATCAACAGTTTTGAACAAATTACCGGTGTGGATGTGATTATTGATGATACTCCGGGATCAATTGTAATTTCCGGATTTGACTTGGTCAGGCGTTATATCGCAAAAATTGCACTTGAGAAGTTGATTGAAGATGGGCGTATTCATCCTGCAAGAATTGAGGAAACCGTGCTTAAGGTAAAAGACGAAGTGAATGTTTTAATTAAGGAACTTGGCGAAAAAGCGGTGCTTGAAACGGGTGTGACCGGGCTTCATCCTAATCTTATTAAGATTTTAGGAAGATTGAAGTTTAAAGTTACCCACGGGCAAAATGCTTTGAAACATTCCATGGAGGTTGCTTTTTTGGCTGCCAATCTTGCCGCGGAGCTTGGGGCGGATGAGGTTATTTGCAGAAAAGCCGGTCTGCTCCACGATATTGGAAAAGCTGTGGATCATGAGGTGCCCGGTCATCATGCAAAAATCGGCGCCGATATTGCACGCAAGTTTGGACTGCCGAAGGATGTTGTGTCTGCGATAGAAAATCATCACGGACATCCGGAAACTCTTGAAGGACAGCTTGTTCAGGTGGCGAATTTGATTTCCAATGCCAGACCGGGCGCAAGCAAGGAGAATCTTGATAATTATGTTAAACGTCTTGTTGAGCTTGAAAATATGTGCAGCGGTTTTGAAGGGGTTAAAAAATCTTTTGCCGTCCAGGCTGGAACCGAGGTTAGGGTTTTTGTAAATCCTGATGAGATAGATGATCTTGAGATGGTGAAGCTTGCCCATAGTGTTACCAGAAAAATCGAAAGCGATTTACAGCATCCCGGACCTATCAAGGTGCATGTTATAAGGGAGCTAAGGGCTGAGGAATTTGCCACTTGACGGAAAATTTTAGCACTCTATAATACGACCTGCTAATTTTATAATTTAACTTTATTTAATATGACAAAGATTGTTCCAACATTGGACCACATTGTTGTTGAAGCTATCAATGAAGATAATAAATCCGCAAGCGGAATAATTATTCCGGAAACCGTTTCCAAGGAAAAACCTATGAAAGGGAAAGTGATTGCCGTCGGTGCAGGCAAAATCGGCGATGATGGGAAGAGGCAGCAAATGGATATAAAAGTTGGGGATATTGTTCTTTTTTCCAAGTACGGACCTACCGAAATTAAAGTGGACGGCAAGGAGGTTTTAATTTTGAGCGAATCCGATATTTACGCAAAGCTTGAGTAGCAGACATGTAGCGAACGTAGTGAGCGGAATGTCTTTTAAAAAATAATTAAAATTTAACTTTTTAAAAATATGGCTAAACAAATGCAATTTGGAGATGATGCCCGTCAAAAACTTCTTGCCGGTGTTGAAAAGCTGGCGAGAGCTGTAAAAATTACTCTCGGACCCAAAGGGCGCAATGTAATTCTTGATAAAAAATATGGTGTGCCTGTTGTTACGAATGATGGAGTTACTATCGCCAAAGAAATAGATCTCCCTGATCCTTATGAAAATATTGGCGCTCAAATGGTAAAAGAGGTTGCAACCAAAACCAACGATGTTGCCGGTGATGGGACCACTACCGCGACTCTTCTTGCGGAAGCTATTATTAAAGAAGGGTTAAGGAATCTTACCGCGGGGGCGAATCCAATGAGTTTAAAAAATGGAATTGAAAAGGCTGTTAAAAAGATTAAGGATGTTCTTGAAAAGATGTCTATTCAGATTGGCGACAGTAAGCAAAAAATTGCTCAGGTTGCATCTATTTCCGCTCAAAATGAAGAAGTTGGAACTCTTATTGCCGATGTTTTGGATATGGTTGGGAATGATGGAGTTATACAGGTTGAGGAGTCTCAAACAATGGGGCTTGATAAAGAGGTTGTCGAAGGCATGCAATTTGATAACGGATATATTTCGCCTTATTTTATTACCGACCCTTCCCGAATGGAGGCGTTGTATGATGATGCTAAAATTTTGATTACTGACAGGAAAATCAGTTCTGTTCAGGAGCTTATTCCGGTGCTGGAAAAGATTGCACAAAGCGGCAGGAAGGAAGTTGTTATTATTGCTGAGGATGTTGATGGCGAGGCTTTGGCCACTCTTGTTTTGAATAAATTGCGCGGAGCGTTTAGTGTTTTGGCTGTTAAGGCTCCCGGTTTTGGCGACAGAAGGAAGGATATGCTTAAGGATATTGCCGTTCTTACAGGAGCAACTGTTATCAGTGAAGAAATGGGATTGAAACTTGAAAGCGCTGAGTTGGGGCATCTTGGAGAAGCCAGAAGAGTTGTTTCAGATAAAGATAAAACCACAATTATTGATGGAAAAGGCAAAAAGAAAGAAATTGAAGCAAGGGTTTCCGAATTGAAAATTTTTCTTTCCAAAACCGATTCGGATTTTGATAAGGAAAAATTGCAGGAGAGATTGGCTAAATTAAGCGGCGGAGTTGGAGTTATTAAGGTTGGCGCCGCTACTGAAATTGAACTTAAGGAAAGGAAGCACAGAATTGAAGATGCATTAAACGCTACACGCGCGGCTGTTTCTGAAGGGATTGTTCCCGGTGGAGGAGTTGCACTGCTTTTAGCGGCTAAAGTTTTGGATACTTTGAAGTCCGATGATGTGGATGAGGCTACAGGAGTTAAGATTATTAGAAATGTTTTAAGCGCTCCGCTTCTTCAGATTGCGAATAATGCGGGGAAGGATGGGGCAGTTGTTGTGGATAAGGTTTTGCATGCCAAGGATGGGACAGGTTACGATGCGGCTAAGGATGAGTATGTAAATATGATAGAAGCTGGTATTATAGATCCAACGATGGTTGTAAGAAGTGCTCTTGAGAATGCGGCTAGTGTTGCTTCCGTGTTTTTGACGATGGAGGCGGCGGTTTGCGATATTCCGGAAAAGAAAGAGCCTGCCGGCGGCGGTCGCGGCGAGGGAATGGGGGAGATGGGGATGTAGGGGGGAAGAAACGTTAAGTAGTGTCCTGCAATATGAAATATAAACTATTACGTCCGGATCAAATAATTACATTGAGAGATTATCCATTGTTCAATGAGCATATTCTTAAAATCTATTTTAGAATTATTTCATGAAGATTTTAAGTTTGAGTGATATGTCCCTTGATAACTGGAGGGTGGCATGGTGTTTTTAGATTTTTTTTCTTGCATTATCGTGTACTAATGTGGTACGATAGTAGTGCGGTGCGATAGTATTGCGTAACGTTACGATGGTCGATGATAAAAAGATTCAAATGTAAAGAGACTGAAAAATTGTTTAACAGAATTAGATCTAAGAGGTTGCCGACTGATATTCAAAGAGTAGCGTTGAGAAAGCTGAATATGATTCATGCGGCTACGTCAATTAATGACTTACGCATACCGCCATCTAATCGTTTGGAAAAATTAAAGGCAGATAGAAATTGTCGATATAGTGTTAGGATTAATGACCAATGGAGAATATGCTTTAAATGGTGGGGAAATGATGCATATGATGTGGAAATTGCCGATTATCATTAAATTATTAGTAAGTAAAATCTATGAATAAGCTAAAATCAATACATCCAGGAGAAATACTTATAGAAGAATTTCTGAAGCCGTTTGAGATTTCTCAGTATCGTTTAGCAAAGGATATAAATGTGCCTCAAATAAGAATAAGTGAAATTATTCGTGGGAAGAGATCGATAAGTGCGGATACGGCCTTAAGGCTTAGTAAGTATTTTGGCACATCTGCGGATTTTTGGCTTAATCTCCAAACTCATTATGATCTTGAAGTGGAATCTGATAAGTTGGATAAAAAGTTGGGGGTTGAAGTAAAAGTATTTTTGTTAAATAAGTTGAATCCGAAATACACTGGCTGATTGTAGGGGAGTAAGTACATATTGGACTGTGAGAATATAACTCACTGCACTTTATGAGATACGAATATGTTGGTAGATGGCTAGGAGAATTTTTGGCTGAATTTGAAAACGCATGTCAGGGAATGGGCATCAAGCACTTCTTTACTTATCCAAGAACGCCGAAGGACAATGCTATAGCCGAGAGATTTAACCAGACATTACAGAAGTGATTTTCTTGGCGGTAAGAATACATATCAAGATTTATTAGATTGTTTTGAACGTGTCGGAATAAAATTAAGAGACGAAATTGATTTGTATTTTGGTCGCTTTAATCCCTAATGATCTTCTACGTGAAGCCGAAATTGCAACAGTATAAATGCCAGCAAAAAGCTGGTTAAAATCTAGACGAGAGGCTGGCAACAGTTAGCAATTTGTCCTTTTAATTTAGATTAGCAGCCTTAGCAAACCATCTGGCTGCAGCAGATTTTGTAAGAACATCAGATGGCTTAAAATTCGAGCCTATTTGTACATCTTTACTAAAGAAATCATATGCTGCCAATTGATTTACATAATCATAGTACCAACTAAGATTATCAATATCCTTAAATAATTTTGGTAAGGTGCAGCTATATTCCATCCCAAAAGCTAAATGTATTATTTTTGCAGCTTCAGCGCGAGTTAAGGATTCATAGGGTTTGAAAGTTCCATCTGCAAATCCCTTCACGATACCCTGATTGTAAAGCGCACAAACATATCCGTTAAACCAAACATTTTCAGGAACATCAGAGAATACATTACATGGAGCAGTCTCCAAGCCAGCGTTCTTAACAACTAATGAAGCAAATTCAGCTTTATTGATATTTCCACTGCTGGTTAATTTCCCTTGAAATAAACTAGAATTTGTAGAGGCAAGAACAATAGCTCCTACAATCAGTACCCCAAGAACAGCTAAAAGAATTTTACTTTGTTTTTTCATTTTACGGGTTTGTTAGGATGATAAAAACTAAGTATATTATAACATACCCCCCCCTCTACGCAACAGGAAGTTCATCTTTCCTTCGCGAAAAGGTTATGTTAAGATTGGAAAAAGTAAATAACCTCATAACTTAAATGGCTAATTTACGCAAAGACGATGATATCATTGACCTTAGAAACGAAGGCGATGAGGCGGAGTTTCGCATAGATAATATTGAGGAGGAAGACAGCGTTGCTGAAGTGAAAGGAGGGACGCCTTTTTCTGAAGCTGCGGCTTCCGCGCCGTATGATAGAGTGAAAGTTAAGTTTGATAAGTTTGTGAATTTGGTGGTTATGCATGCTTCTGAAGAACTGCTTGAAAGACATGCTGATGAAGATGTGGTTATCTCCACTGATCTTTTGGCTGATTTGGCGAATACTCATGAGGAAAAAAGTGACGGCAAAAAAGTTCCTCTAATATTTCTTATCGGGATTTTGCTCGGTATCGGAATTACATGGCTTTTGCTTAAATTATGACTAAAGGACATTCTGAAAAACATGCTTACTACTGCAATTCTGCAAATTTCGTGACGGAACCATGTTT
>MFXA01000017.1:9792-9934 GCA_001787455.1 Candidatus Peregrinibacteria bacterium RIFCSPLOWO2_01_FULL_39_12
TAAACTTAAGTACAAACGAATTTTGCTTAAACTTTCGGGGGAGGTTTTTGGCGGAAAAAAGGAATCTGCGATTGATGGCAAAGTTTTGACTGATTTGGCAAAGGAAGTGAAACATCTTCGAGATATGGGATGCCAGGTCGGA
>MFXA01000017.1:9960-10475 GCA_001787455.1 Candidatus Peregrinibacteria bacterium RIFCSPLOWO2_01_FULL_39_12
TTATGAATGCTTTGGCTTTTGAAAATGCTCTTAAATTGCTTGGGGCTGATGTGCGGGCGGTGAGCAGTTTCCCATGCGAAAAAGCTTTGGAAACTTATATTCCGAAGCGCGCGAAGCATCATCTTGAGAAGGGGAGAATTGTTATTTTTGCTGGAGGAACCGGCAGTCCTTTTTTTACAACCGATTCTGCGGCGGCGCTTCGCGCTTTGGAAACTTCCTGCGATGTTCTTCTTAAAGCAACTAAAGTGGATTATGTGTATGACAAAGATCCTGAAAAATATAAAAACGCGAAAAAATTCACCGAACTCAAATTCCAGGATGTTATCGAAATGAATCTTGGCGTGATGGACCTAACTTGCGCTTCGCTTTTGAAAAGCGGAAACATCCCAATGATTGTTTTTAATCTCGGGGAAAAAGGGAACATTGAAAAAGCTGTGATTGGAAGTAAAATAGGAACGTTAATTACTTAATCTTAATTTATATGACCGTAGACCAACTTATAATCGCCGCTGTTT
>MFXA01000017.1:10481-17935 GCA_001787455.1 Candidatus Peregrinibacteria bacterium RIFCSPLOWO2_01_FULL_39_12
TTGAAAAAGCAATTGCGCACTTAAAGGAGGAGTTTTCACGACTTCAAATTGGCAGGGCAAATCCCGCGCTTATTGAAAATATTCCTGTGCTTATGTATGGAGTTTCCCAGCCGCTAAAGGCTCTTGCCAGTATAACCACTCCTGATCCGAGAACTCTTGTAATTCAACCATGGGATAAAAATGCGCTTGCTCCGATAGAAAAAGGGATTGTGGGAGTTGGGCTTGGATTGAATCCTATAAATGACGGTGTTATCGTGAGAATCAGCATTCCTTCTTTAACAGAGGAAAGAAGAGCAGAGTTATGCAAGCATGTCAGGAAACTTTCGGAAGAAGCGAAAATTGCTGTCAGGAATTTCAGGCAGGATGTTATTAATAAGTTTAAGCAGATGAAGGCGGATAGCGAAATCACTGAAGATGATTTGCATGGAGGGGAAAAGAAATTGCAGACAAAAGTTGATGATGTAAATTCTAAAATTGACGCAGCTGCTAAATCCAAGGAGCAGGATGTTATGACAGTTTAGTTTCTCATTCTTAAAAATTTATCATGGATTATTTTTTTACTATTATTGTCTTTCTTGTAATTTTTTCGGTTATTGTTCTTGTACATGAGTTCGGGCATTTTATTATGGCGAAAAGAGCAGGTATAAGAATTGACGAATTTGGCATAGGTTTGCCGCCGCGTGTATTCGGGAAAAAAGTTGGGGAAACCATATATTCGGTGAATTGGATCCCTTTTGGCGGTTTTGTAAGGATGTTTGGGGAAGATAGTTCCGATCCAAAAGCTGCAAAGAGCAGTAGAAGTTTTACCGCAAAGCCAATGCGCGCAAGGGCGAAAGTTATTGTTGCAGGTGTTGCGATGAATTTCTTATTGGCATGGCTTCTTTTATTTGTTGGGTTTACCTTTGGGATGGAACCTCTTTTGACTCCGAAGGATGTGTTTCCCGCTGTAAGCAACGAGCAAATAGTTTTGGAAGCCGGTGCTAAAGTTAAGTCTGTTGGAGTGGGGTCGTTGGCTGATTCCTCAGGATTTAAAGAAGGGGATATTGTGTATTCTGTAAATGGAGAAGCTGTTACAAGTCAGCTTTTTGCCGGTATTTTGAAAGATTCCAAAGCTGTTTATGGAGTTATACGCGATGGCAATGTATATGAGTTTAAAATTAATGATTCGATTGATAAAGGAAGCGGAATTGAGTTTTACAATTTAACGCCTTTTCCGAGAGTCAAATTTTTTGAATTGGAGAAATATACGGATCTTTATAAGGTTGGGCTCAGGGCGGATGATGTGATTATTAAAGTCAATGGTGAGCAGGTTTATACCGTTGAAGATTTTGAGAAATTGATTCGCGGTGTGCCTTTGCTTGAGTATGAAGTTTACAGGGACGGGTTGATGCATAAATTTATTATTGAAAGAAGCGAGTCCAGAAAGGTTATTGTCTCGAGTGTTATTCCGGGTTCTCCTGCGGAAAAAGCCGGTATCAAGAACGAGGATATTATTTTGTCCGTGAACGGCAAGGAAATGATCGACAGTATGGAGCTTATAAAATTTGTCGAAGATCATCAAAATGAAGTGATTGCCTATAATGTTCTGCGTGAAGGGCAGCGTATTTTTTATGAAATTAAGCCGGAGAACGGGAAAATAGGGGTTTATCTTTCCGAGCTTATGAATTATGGAATAGATCAGGGGGTTAGTGTTTACAATGTTGATCTTTTGTCTTCCGTGATTGAGATTAAGGATGAAAAATATCCTTTTTATATTTCCATATATAAGGGTTTTTATGAAACGTACCGGCTTTCCACTCTTACAATCGATATGTTTATCGGTTTTGTTAATGGATTCCTTAAAACGGGCGAGATTGATGATTCTGTTGCTGGACCTGTCGGGATTGCCCAAATGACGCATGGGTTTATGAAAGAAGGCGCTATTTCTCTGATCAGGTTTATGGCACTTTTGTCTTTGAGTTTGGCCGCTATAAATATTTTGCCGTTTCCCGCGCTTGATGGAGGCAGGCTTCTGTTTATTCTGATTGAACTTTTGCTTGGGAGAAAAATTCCGCAGAAATGGGAGGCTAAAGTCCATGCTTTGGGATATGTGATTATTCTGGGGTTGATTTTGGTGGTAACGTATAGCGATATATTAAGGCTTTTAGGTTTGTAGGTGTGACATGCTTGGGAATTGTGCACTGTTGCGTCAACTTCGCCATTTTCTCCTCGCTGTACTTGTTCAGTACGGCTGTGTCGCAAATGTCTCGTTTCCTTGCATTGCAACAATTTCAAGCACGTCTTTTTTGTTGAAGTATTTTTACTTGCGAATGTGGCTGGTTTTGTATTGTAGGATTATTGTGTGATTGTTTTTAATGTTTTGTAATATATGGATTTTTACTAAATGTTGGTGGTGATGGAAGGGGAGTATCTATAGGTTGTGGGTATGAATTTTGCGATTAAAAGGCTTGTTTGCGGGCTGTTAAGTGATATTATTTGTCGGCAAAGGGAAACCTTGGCTTGGGCATTATTTTTTAGTTTGGCGGGGCATGGATAAAAAAGATTTTTGGATCTCAGTTTTAAATCGTTTGCAACCTACAATTAAAAAGGCGCATTTTTTAACTTGGTTTCAAAATACAACTATTGTTGAGAAAAAAAATGGAACTGTTACTGTCGGCGTTCCAACCACATTTGCACAGAATTGGATTTCTGCAAAATATGACGTGAAAATTCTTCAATCTGTACAAGAATTGGATTCTTCCATCACGAAAATCGCGTATGAAGTTGTTGGAAAACTTAGCGATGAGGGAAATCATGATGCCGTTGATGTTCGTACTATTTCTTCCGTTGAGGATGATCAAAAAAAAGTTAGGAAAGTAAGAGATTTAAACGAAGTTATTGTTGCGAGGGGATCATCTACAAGAGTTTCAAGCCAGATGATGAATGATCGGTATAAATTGGGGAATTTTGTTGTGGGTTTGGATAACAGGCTTCCTCATGCCGCTTGTCAGGCTGTTTCCAGCATACCGGGCGGGATTTATAATCCTTTATATATTTATGGCTCTGTCGGTTTGGGAAAAACGCATCTTCTTCAGGCTGTCGGGAATGAAATCTTAAAGAAATATCCCGATAAAATTGTTAAATATATTACCGCAGAGCGTTTTGTGACCGAAATTGTTGAAGCTATCTCCAAGAGATATATGAAAAGTTTTAAAGAGCAGTATAGAAACGTGGATTGTTTTTTAATTGATGATGTCCAGTTTTTTGCTCGAAAAGATTCTTCTCAGCAAGAGTTTTTTTACACTTTCAATGAGTTGTACGATGGAAATAAACAGATTGTTTTAACAAGCGACAGGGCTCCTTCCGAGCTTCAGGAACTGGATGAGAGGTTAAAAAGCCGTTTCGGGATGGGAATGGTTGTTGAAATTCTCCCTCCGGATTTTGAGACCAGATTGGCTATTTTGGGTCAAAAATGCGCAGAATATGAGATGATTGTTGATCCGGAAATCCTTTATTTGATCGCCAATAATCTTACTGGGAGCGTACGGGGGCTTGAAGGTGTTTTGAAACAGGTATCTGCGGATTGCCGATTATTCGACAAAGTTCCTACAATTCGTTCCGTTGCCGAAATTATTAAAAGAACGAATAGGGCTCAGAAAATAATAGGTTATGATTCCGATCTGGATGAAAAGGCAAAAATTGTTAAAAGCGCGATGGATGTTATTCAGATTGTAGCTTCGTATTACAATGTGACTGTTGAAGATGTTATAGGAAAGGATAGACATGGAGATGTAATGCTTCCCCGACAGGTTTCAATGTATTTGATCAAAAATGAGCTTGGGGAGTCTTATGAAAAAATAGGGGAGGGGTTTGGCGGTCGAAACCATACTACGGTGATGCATGCGTGCAATAAAACCGCGAAAGAACTTAGGACAAATCTTCGGCTGGTGAAAACGGTGAATGCAATTAAGAGGGATATGGGGCTATAGGACTCACTCGTTTTCTGCTTTACAAACCTCTTTTTTCATGTTTAAATTTGCATAAGTTAGGTTTTTAAAATAACGATTTATGTATTATAGACCACATTCAAGCAGGCGCTCAAGCCCGCTCGATTATCTTCTTCCATTTATGATAATCATAAGTATCGGGATTATCCTTGTACTTGGATTTTCTTTGGTCCGTGCTCTTTTTTCCGGTGAAGATACAAAAGCTGCTTATATGCATTTGGTTTCGGGAAGCGCGCAAATGAAAGCATGGGGGACGGATCGGTTTTTTGATTTGTCTTCGGATTCCCTGATTATGCAGGGGGACGAAATTATGACTTCCGCAGATTCGAAAGTTATTGTGGAATTTTTTGACGGAACTATTATGCGTGTTGATTCCGGAAGTGATGTGGTTTTTGAAGGAATGAATGAGGAAAATGATTCTTCTCAATTTCAAATCCAGCTTCTTGACGGCAAGGTATGGCTTAATAAGCTTTATAAAGATACTTCTTCTAATATTGTGATTAAATTGGCGGATGTTGCTGTTTCTGCGGGTGTTGCCAGTATTTTTGAGGTTGAAAATGGAGAAGATCA
Organism: Candidatus Peregrinibacteria bacterium RIFCSPLOWO2_01_FULL_39_12; assembly: GCA_001787455.1. Classification (GTDB taxonomy): domain Bacteria; phylum Patescibacteriota; class Gracilibacteria; order UBA1369; family LOWO2-01-FULL-3; genus 2-01-FULL-39-12. Next base: position 15,038 of record MFXA01000017.1, read on the forward strand.
GGTTGTAAGAGTTGTAGGTGTGTTTGAAGAAGGCGGGGCTTTAGTTGATGTTTTGGCTAAGGATGGAGATAAGGTAATTGAAAGTGAAACCGTTGGTGTCGGACAGGAAATTATCTTTACAAAAGAAGTTTTAGCCAGTTATTTTGCTTATAAGAGTCCTACGGTTCTTTCCGGTATTTCGGATGATTTTAAGGTGGCTCAGTGGTATATATGGAATATTTCCGAGGATAAATCTCCCGCTTTGTTTGAAAAAACAGGGTTTGGGGAAAATTTTGATTTGGTGAAGGTGGAGCCGATAGCGGCTGAAAATGAAGCTGTGGGGGATGCTGTTTCTGATGTAGCGGTTGGGGATGAGGTAGCTGTTGAGGCGGTAGATAAAACTGTGGATGGTGCTTCTCCGGCTGTTGGTAGTGTCAAAGTTACAACTCCCAAAATCACTTCTGTTGCCGGAAAAACTTCTGTTAATGCCAACGGTTTTTATGAAGTGACCGGGCATCTTGCAACTTTGACAGGGCAGGTTTCCGGTGCTGATAAAGTTCAAGTAAGCGGTTATACTTTGCAAAAGTTTAAATCAGGGGACAGTACTTGGACTTATTTTGCAAACGCTGATTATGGCTTAATGAAAGCCGGAGAGAATATTTATGAAGTTTATGCTTTTGATGCGTCGGGAAATAAAAGTGAAAAATTAACTGTGAAAGTTTTGTACACGCCGGCTGTGGCGAGTCCTGCGGCAAGTTCGACTGGTGGTGTGAGCGGTGATTTATCTGATTCATCTGGAACTGAAGAGATTCCTGTCGGTCCTTATGGAGAAGGCAGTGTTGTCGAAGATTAAAATTACAAATATTTCTTCCTGTTCGCATTATGTTCCTCGTTTGTTTCTGCGTAAATTACTTCGCCGGTATCAAGTGTTGTTAAGTAAAACCAGTAATTGCTTTGCTCCGGAAATATGGCGGCTGTGATACTTTCTATACTAGGATTTGAGACTGGTCCCGGTGGCAGACCTGCATATTTTCGCGTGTTGTACGGTGAGTCAATTTCCAAATCTTCCGAGGTTATTTTGCGATCATTCGTTATGTATAAAAGTGTTGCGTCCGCTCCCAACGGCCATGCGTTTTCCAGCCTTTTCCATAAGATTCCGGAAACCATTTTTCTATCTGAAAAACTTCTTACTTCGTTTTCTATAATTGAAGCCATTGTTATTATCTGATGAAAAGAATATTTTGACTGACTTTTCGGCAACTCCGTGATTTTTTTCTCAAAATTGTCCAAGGTGAGATAAATTAAATCTTCAGGTTTGAAATCCGCCGGATCCAAAAAATAAGTGTCCGGATAAATGTATCCTTCAAGCGGGGAGGCAAGAGTTTCGAGAATTTTCTTATCTAAAAATTGATAATACTGCCATCCGTTAAAATCTTTTACAGCTTTAAGAAATTTCCCCGGATTTATTAAAGTGAGATCGACCAGTTTTTGATCGATATCTTTTAAAGTGATTCCTTCTTGGATTGTGATTATAAATTCCGCCTGACTTGGATCTGTTATTGCGGTAAGAATTTTCTTTACATTCATGTTCTTGCTCAGCAAAAAGCGACCTGCGATTATTTTTTCTCCAAGATTGTTGAATTTCGTGTACAGGTAAAATGCAGTTTGGTTTTTTATAAGATTTTTTTCTTTAAGATTTTTCCCTATCTCTTTGGCTGTTGAGCCTTTTTTAATCTGAAATGAGATTGTTTCTTCCGAATTTTCATCTACAGGATTTTCTATATATGAAACATATTTCAAATATACGATTGATAGAAAAATCGCCGTAAAAGTCAGTGCAAAATAAATCCGTTTGTTTCTTTTATGCAGCACTGTTTTTTGTTATTTTTTAGCTTAATCCGGGGAATGAGTCGCCCATTACGCCTTTCATTGTTTCCGCGCCTATTTGTTGAGATCTTTTTATGGCTTTATTCAGCGCTTTAACCAAGCTTTCTTCCAAATGTTTTTTGTTTAGGACTGTTTCATCTTTAATCTCCACTTTAACCACCTCTTGTTCGCCGTTTATGACAACCATAATACTGCCATCTTCCGCTTCTATATGAATATTTTTCAGCTTACCTTTAATTTCCCGGGCTTGTTTTTGCAGTCTGTATAATTCTTTTGCTTTTTCGAACATATTTTTTACTTGGTTACTGAAATTTGCTCGCTGATTATATCATAACAAAAAAACTATTGCATAGAGGTGTGGTTTTGGCTAAACTAGGGCACGCAATTAAATTTGACGTATTCGAATATGGAATCAGTATTACTTGCTGTACAAAATAGAGGTCAGGAGCTTAATGCTAAAAAAGCCGTTTCAATGGGCAAAATTCCCGCTGTTTGTTATGGCAAAGGTCTTAAAGAAAGATCTTTTATGATGGATTATCAGGTTTTTAGAAAAGTTTTCAGACAAGCCGGAGAAAATACCATTCTTGAACTTGATGTTGACGGGAAAGAGAAACTTAATGTTCTTGTTCATGATATCCAGCAGGATCCTGTCAGTGAAAAAATTATACATGTTGATTTTATCAATGTGAAAATGGATGAGGTTATCCGCACCAAGATTCCGGTTACCGTAGTCGGAGTTGCTCCCGCTATTAAGGAGCTTGGCGGTATTCTTATGCACAGATTGGATGAAATTGAGGTTAAATGTCTGCCTAAAGATTTGGTGCACAATATTGACGTTGATGTCAGTCCTTTGGTTGATTTCCGTACTTCAATTCGTGTTAAGGATTTGGTTATTCCCGCAGGTATTACAGTAATGAGTGGTCAAGACGAAGTGGTTGCAACAGTGGTTGCTCCTACAAAGATTGAAGAAGAAGTTCCTGTTGCTGTTGCCGCTGTTGAAGGCGAAGCCGTTGCTGGTGCCGAAGGTGCTGC
>MFXA01000017.1:17965-19875 GCA_001787455.1 Candidatus Peregrinibacteria bacterium RIFCSPLOWO2_01_FULL_39_12
ACCGGCGTTACCGATGTTGCCAAGGGTGCCGATAAGGGCGGTAAAAAAACATCGGAAGCCAAAAAATAATACGAAAATCTGTAAACCAAGTTTTTGATTACGGGTTGTTTTGTGTATTATAATGTTCGCGTAATTTAAGCATCCACAATATGAAGAAACTTATTTTAATTTTAACTGCTTTTTTGATTGCGGGTTGTTCTTGGCTTTATCCAAATAAGATAGAGTCTTTGGAATTTTATGCTAATGACGGATCTCTTCCTCCACAGCATTACTCTGATGCAACAATGAGAATTGTTCCCGATTATGCCCAAAGGACTTTGACTGTTGATTATTCAAGAACTTTTCCTTATAGAACAAATGAAACGATTGAAGAGGATGTTAAGGTTGAAGGTGCTGTTTTGGGCGGTGAAAATTTTGATAAGTTCTCCGATACCGTGGATTTTGTTATGAATTATGAAAAAGAGCATGATGAAGAAGGGATTGTTGTTCCGGGCGGCGGAGTTTTTACTGTAACTGTTAATGGCAAAAAAGGTAAAATTTACAATGTGGATATGTCGTATATTGAGGAAGATGATGTTTCCGAGGATGTCAGGACTTTTTATTTTGATCTTTCGAAACTTTTGACTGAAAATGAACAGGTATGATAAATAATTTAAGTTTTACCAGGTTTTCCAGCGAATTTAAGAATGCATTTTCTGTTCTTAGGCTGGATGTAAGCAAAATCGCTTCGATTTATGAGAGTTCTTCGGAGAAGTTTTTCCCTGTTTTTTTCTTGGCGGTCCCGCCCGTTTTGAATTTGATTTTTGCCATGCTTAGTTTTTCTTCGTTCGGCGCTATTTTTTCCCGATTTGTTTTGTGGCCGATTGTTATACCGTTTTTATCTGTTGTTGCCGCCGCTTTTATTGTTTGTACCGTTCTTAAAAAGTGGTTGAAAATTTCGATTAAATATTTGGGAATTTTTAGGGTCGTTTGTTACAGTTCGGTTGTTCTTTGGGCTTCAACGGTGGTTTTTTTACTTGATGCCGTGGGGATTTTGCAGGCTTCCAATCTTTCCAATCTCATTTTTAATATTGGTGCCGTTTGGATGGTTATTGTGATGTATAAATTTTTGTTTGATTATCTTAAAATTGCGCAAAATAATGCGTATATTGTTTTGGCGGTTTATGTTATCGGCTATTTGCTTTCCCAGAAAATTTTAGGAAGTTTGTTTGTAGGGAGCTATTATAGGATTTTTTAAAGTCCTCTGAGTGGTATTTCATAATAATTTTACTGGAAAGTCCAGATTTTTCCCGGGAAAACTTTTTTGAGATGGGTGTGGGACTTTTTAGTGACTTGATTTTGTGGTATAATATACGGACTGAATTATATCTTATTTGTGATTTTTTATGGCTGAAGATAAGGGAAAAAGTGGGGGTGTTGGATTTGGTGGTAATATGTCTCCTTTTGGCGGTGAACCTGAGGGTGGGCACCGTGAGAATGGTAAGGCTGATAAGCGACAGTCTGCTGATAAGACCGATACAGGCAAGGTTTTGGATGGAATGAAGAGGCATGTTGATAATTTGCATAAGAGAGATATGTTTAAGCGGGGTGTTAAACCTGGGCAGGAAATTAAGAGAGAAGGTGGTGTGCAGGGTATGGGAGGCAGTGTTGAAGGACATAAGAGGCATAGGCCTAGAAGAAGAAAGAAAAAGTCCGGTTTTGAAAAGGCTCCGTTTCAGCAAGGTGCTACGGATGTTGGGGGGGTTGAATCTGGTAGAGAGCAGGTGAGGGCAAGTGGTTTTGCTGGAGGTGAAGTGCAAAAAAGACATGAGAATATGAATGGGGGTAAAAAAGTTGAGAATGGTAAAGTGGGTTTGAATAAAACTGTGAGAGATGAGAATGTTGCAGATGTGAAGAAAGAGGAAAATGTG
>MFXA01000018.1:0-276 GCA_001787455.1 Candidatus Peregrinibacteria bacterium RIFCSPLOWO2_01_FULL_39_12
TGAAAGCAAAACCAATACGCCGGGAAGAACATAAACACCCCACCCTATAATCGGCTTCAGCATCTCAATCCAAAGATTTCCGACAAATCCAAATGCCCCGCGCAAACTTAATACCATCAAAATTCCGATTGCAAAATAAGCAATAGCCCAAATTTCCCTCGCTACAGATGGCTTAACCTTAATATGTACGGAAGCTCTTCGCCTACGTTTTTTTGCCCTGCGTGCCAATTTGATTAAATTTATAAACTTTTTTCTACTGCCTCATTTTAACCAAAA
>MFXA01000018.1:296-9606 GCA_001787455.1 Candidatus Peregrinibacteria bacterium RIFCSPLOWO2_01_FULL_39_12
AAATTTTTTGCTTTTAGCAAAAAATTTCCCGGCTATCAAAAAGTTTTGCATTAGCAAAACACCATACGCTATACTCGCCTTATGATAAAAACAAGATTCGCTCCATCACCAACAGGATACCTTCATGTAGGAGGGCTTAGAACAGCCCTATACTGCTATCTTTTTGCGCGAAAAAACGGCGGCAAATTCATCTTAAGGATAGAAGACACCGATCAGGAGCGCTATGTTGAAGGAGCGGTTGAAAATCTTATAAATACACTGCAATGGGTAGGGTTAACATATGACGAAGGTCCGACTAAAAACGGTAAAGACATTGGCGGTTTCGGTCCGTACACGCAATCAAAAAGAACTGGAATCTACCGAAAATATGCGCAAGAACTGATAGACAAAAACCACGCCTACAGATGCTTTTGTACAAAAGAGCGGCTCGAAGAAATGCGAAAACATCAGGAGGAAAGCCACGCCGCCCCGATGTATGACAGAAAATGTCTTGAACTTCCAAAATCCGAAATAGAAGCCAATATAAAAGCCGGCATCCCCTTTGTCATCCGCCAAAAAATGCCTTATGAAACAATCAAATTTAAAGACTTGGTAAGAGGAACCATACAGTTTGATGGAAAAACCGTTGACGATCAGATTTTAATGAAATCCGACGGCTTCCCCACGTATCACCTCGCAAATGTCGTTGACGATCACTTAATGGAAATAACTCACGTCATCCGCGGCGAAGAATGGCTTCCTTCAACACCAAAACACATCGCACTTTACAAAGCGCTAAATTGGAATCCGCCGGAATTCGCCCATCTCCCGCTTCTTCTAAATGCAGACAAAAGCAAACTTTCAAAGCGCCAGGGACACGTGGCCGTGGAGGAATACATAAAAGAAGGATACTTGAAAGAAGCCATCATAAATTTCGTGGCATTTTTAGGATGGAACCCGGGAAGCGGAGAAGAAAACGAAATTTACACGCTCGACCAGCTCGAAAAAGCTTTCACTTTGGACAAAGTTCACAAAGCAGGAGCGATTTTCAATCTCGAAAAACTGGACTGGTTTAACTGGAGATGGAAAAAACAAAAATTTTTGGAAAAATTAAAAGTGTTGGCGGAAAAAATCGACAGAAAAATACAAATTTCAGATGAAAAATCGAACCAGAAATTTCTAACAGAACGGGGTAAATGTCTATACGAAGAATGTAATAAATTTCTGCCTGAACAGTATAATTTAGCGGAAGAAAAGCTATTTAAAACGTTGGTGACAGTGGAAGAAAAAATATTGCGAAACCCGAAAGAAACGGAAGAACACATAAAATTTTATTTTTCACTGCCGGATTACGATAAAGAATTGTTGACGCATGAAAAAATGGGAGTAGACTTAGAACTGGCTTCAAGATCACTCGAAATCGCATTAAAAACACTGGAAAACGTAGAGAACTGGACGGAAAACGAAATCAAAATCGCACTCGCAAAAGCAATCGAAGATAATAAATTAAAAACAGGACAGTTACTTTGGCCGGTACGGGCGGGTCTGAGCGGACTGCAATTCTCCCCGGGAGCCTTCGAAGCCGCTTGGGCGCTGGGAAAGGAAGAAACCCTCGCAAGAATAAAAATTGCACTCGAAAAACTAAAAAGTTGACCAAAAAATATATGAACTTCAAGGAAATCAGAACAACCGTGGAACATCTTTTAAAAACATCTAAATGCCAGGGATGTAAAAAAAATTATACGGAAGAAAATGTCCATCTTATCGCCACAACAGGATCGGAAGGACTTTTTGAACTGCGCTGTAATGCCTGTCGGCAAGCTGCAATAGTGACGGTCGTAATAACTCCACCCGGATTGAGAACAAAAAGCAGAAATATGAACCGTCAACATGGAGGAATTTCAGAAAATGACATTCTTGATATCAAAAACTTCCTCACAAAATTCGACGGAAATTTCAAAAAAATATTTATCAACGAACAATAAATGAAAAAAATAATTGCAGTTCTTATTGCGCTCACAGTTTTTGCAGGATGCGGAGTGATTAAAGAAAAAACAAACGAACTGAAAGAAGACGTAAATAACACAGTGGAAAAAGTAAAAGAGGTTAAGAACAAAGCGGAAGAAACAGTAAACGACATTGAAAACGCGGTAGACAAAATGAAGGATGCCACCGCCGCACTTGAAGACGCAACTACCGCAATTAAGGAAGTTACGAATTGAAAAAAACAAAACTTCAAGCTATACTTCAAGAAGTAAGCTTTCCTCATTTTTTCTAAACATGGACGAACCAAACATTCTAAATATTCCGGCTTTTAAAAGAAGACGTAGCATCGCGGCCCGCGCAAAAAAAACACCAAGTTATTTAAAACAAATTCAAAAATCCAAAAAGAGAAAAAAGCGCGTAAGCTCGCGGCAAACAGTTTCCTATACTGAACCTGCAGTTTTTTCCCCATTCACAGACATTCCGGCAAAATCGCAAATGCCATCTGAAGATCTTTTCCAGGAACCGGAAAAATTTATAGGATCAAAAAACGAATCACGATATCGCGAAATGAAAACATGCGGAATTTGCGAAGGCTATTTTGACAATATCGAAGTGGCTATAATAAAAATTACAAGCCCCATCCGAAAAGGCGACACTCTGATTTTTGAAAAACAGGACGGACTATTCGAACAGGAAGCATCTTCCATCCAAATCAACAGAAAAGACATAACCCTCGCAACAACCGGAAGCGAAATCGGATTAAAAGTAATAATGGAACCATTAGTCGGCGGACAAGTATATAAACTCATTACTTAAACAAAAATGAAAATTTTGGTGATAAATTCCGGCTCATCCTCAATTAAAGCCGCTGTTTTTGAATTTAAAAAAGACTTAAAAGAACTAGCAAAAGTCATGATAGACGGCATAGGATTAAAGCGTTGCAAATTAAGCTTCAAATCGGAAAATAAAAACATGGGACTTCCAGTTTCAGTCAAAAATCATGAAGCCGGCGTAAAAATTATCACGGATTATCTCATGAAAAATAGAATAATTAAAAAACTCTCGGAAATAGAAACAGTTGGACACAGAGTTGTCCACGGAGGAGAAAAATACACAAATTCCATAAGGCTAGATGCAAAAATAATTAAGGACTTGGAAACGTTTTCTCCGCTCGCCCCTCTTCATAATCCTGCGAACATAGAATCAATAAAAACCTGCAAAAAACTTTTGCCGAAAGCAAAACAAGTTGCGGTCTTTGATACGGCGTTTCATCAAACCATTCCGCCTCACGCCTATCTTTACGGACTGCCATACAAATTATACGAAGATCACAAAATCCGCCGCTACGGCTTCCACGGCACAAGCCACAAATTTGTCGTGGAACAAACAATCAAAGCTTTAAAAACCAAAAAAGCAAAAATTATTTCATGCCATATTGGAAATGGAATTTCAATAACAGCTTCGATAAACGGAAAATCCGTGGACACCAGCATGGGATTCACTCCTCTCGAAGGAGTGATGATGGGAACCCGCTGCGGCTCGATTGATCCGGCAATCATCCTTCATCTGCAGGAAAATATGAAGATGAAACCGTCACAAATAAACACAATGCTCAACAATCAAAGCGGTCTGCTTGGCATATCGGAAATAAGCCGCGACATGCGCGACATATACGCAAAAACACTGAAACAAGACAAAAAAGCCTTACTGGCTATAGAAATGCTAAGCTACCAAATTGCGAAATATTGTGGCGCTTTTGCCACGGCAATGCAGGGAATAGAAGCATTGACATTCACCGGCGGAATTGGCGAGAACGCCTTTTATGTGCGCGAAAAAATATGCAATTATTTAAATTTTTTAGGCTTAAAAATAAATAAAAAGAAAAATGAAGAAAAAACCTCGGCGGAAATTTCCGAAAAAAAATCCAAAGTAAAAGTTTTTGTAATCCCAACAAACGAAGAAAAGCTGATAGCCTTGGAAGCGGTAAAGTCTTAAAGATCAACTTCCAAAATACTGTTCTTCGTCAGCACATACATCTTTTTCGAATCCGGACTCACATACAAATCCCTAAGTTCTCCAACTCCATCAAATAAATACTGAGTCGTGTAAATTACGTTTCCGGTTTTCGTATCTTTCTGGAAGACAAGAACTCTCCCGCCCTTGGCATCAACAACATAAATACTATCAAGCTTGTCGCTCGTATAAATTTTAGCCGGATCTTTTGTCATATTAAACGGCGCATTATTAACATAAAATTGCGCCTTCTTCCCTCCGTAAAATTTAAAAATATCAGCATTACTCTCCAGAACATAAACATTGGAATCTATTGCAAAATCCTTGGAGGCGGCAAGATCTGTCCCATCAACCACATACCCCTCACCCACTCCAAACTTCGCTTGCGAACCCTTATAGGTATATCTCCAAATCTGATTGCCGGCGGAATCAAGTATATAAATTCTATTGCTCCAATCGGCAATAGCAACTCCTTTATGGAAAGCGACTTCTTCAGTATCCATAAAAGACATCGTCCCATCTTTATACTCAATTATTTTGCCGGTCTTGGTTAAGAAAACAACCGAATTTCTGTCGGCGAAACCGGTTGCCGCAACAACAACTTCCTTGTCATCAATAGTTAAAGGATCCTGAACCTGATCCAAAACAATCTCATATAAAGCGTTATATTCATACGCAAACACACGATCGCCAAACAAAGCAAATCCAAGCGCATTCACGTCAGCCCGCTTAGTCGTAAGATCTGCAAATACTTTTGGATTCTCAACTCTTTTTACATTATCAAGCTTGTCTCGCACCTCTTCAATCTGTATTAAATACAATGAAGCCTTATCTCTGTAAAATTCCGAATCGAAAACGGATTTTGCGTCCAAATAAGCCTTGTCCAAAATTTCCTTGGCTTTTTCCTTATCATAAAGCCCTTTTGTTTCCGCTTCGGCAACTTTGTCATGCACGCTCGTTAGAATTCCATCCAGTCTTTCAAGCTCGGCTTGCTTGCCGCGGCTACTGTTTGCATAAAAAATCCCAACCGTCAAAACAGCAATTACAAGGATTAAAAGAACTAAAATTTTATCTTTTCCAAATTTCTTGGAGAAAAATCTGTCGGAAAAATCGGATAATCCCTCCCTTAATCTTAAAGAAAATTCGCTACCGCCGTTAAACACCTGAGCTTTTTGCCTTCTGACACCCTTAAATTTACTTAAAAATCTGCCCATCAAACTCTCCTTTCGCGCTGTAATTTTACCGTGATCATCTTCAAGCATACTCATCGTAGAACTTTCAGTTTCTCCTTCAAGCCCGACAGATTCATCCTTGGCTTCACTGAATAAAACACCGGTTAACCCGACTCTTCCCAAAATTTCAGTGGAAATCATATCTTTTATCTCTCCTAAAGACTCAACAATATTTCCCCTATGAACAGATTGAGCCAAATCGGTCTTGCTTATATAACGCACCAATCTCGTGGAAGAAAAAATAACAGTGTCGCCGGCTTCAATTTTTCCGCTCGCAATACTGGAAAAAGTATCTATGCTTCCCTCAACTCCTTCGTTTAAACCTTCGCTTACAATACTTACAAATCTTTTTCTTATAAGATAAGCCTCGGCATCCCCGCACTGAGTCAAAAATAAATCACCCCCCACGATTGCAGCAATAATCACATTTAAATTTCCGATATATCCGGAAACTTTTTCAGCTTTAAACCTTGCTAAAATCCCGTTTACAGCCTTTAGCGCAGCCTCAAACCTCACGTATGGCTCCTTGTCCACATCTTCAAAAAACACACTCTGCATGGACTCAAAAATAGTCGAACCTATTTCTTCCGAATCAACAGGGTTATTTTGTATTTCCAAATTTATAAATATCTCGCCACCCCTCTCCCCATGCTCCTCTTTCATGTCATAAGAATAGTTCTCCAGAAAGCTGTTATCGTCCTTTCCTACAAACAAAAATTCATAGTCTGCTTTTAGTACCATAGTTAATTTAACTTAAGTTTAAGCCAAATATACAATACTGTCCCAGCACTTGGCAAGCCTATTGACTAAAAATCATCTTCCAGATAAAATCACCAAGCGAGCCAAAAAAGGCTTGCTAATAAATTAAAACCAAGCCAAATGCAAGAAAAACTGAAGAATCGTCCACGCCTGAGAGTACACGGTTTTAGGAAAAGGAGTGCAAGAGTTCTAAATAAAAGAAGATCAAAAGGAAGAAAAAGCCTTACAGTACATGTTCATTCTAAATGATAGCAAAAAATTTTAGAATACCTCGAGAAAGGATTGCTTACATACTAAATAAAGGAGAAGAAAAATCGTCAAAACTGTTCATAATCAGGTTCTTAAAAAACAATGCGTCTTTTCCAAGATTCAGGACTGTAATAAGCAAGAAAATCGCGGCAAAAGCGGTAAGAAGAAACCACCTGCGCAGACAAGTTTACGAAGCCATAAGGCTCGAACTGAAAGAATCAAACTCAAAAAAATCACTAGATATAATCCTGATTCCCAAAAAGAGAATCACAGAATCACAATATGAAGATATATCCGCTGATATAAGAAACATAATAAATAAAAATGGATAAATTTAACAAATTCCTGAAAAACGCCCTGATATTTTTAATAATATTTTTAATAGTAAATTATATCTTTCAATATTTTCAGGGCGATAAGGGAAAAGAACTCTTAAATTCCGGAAATTTCATATTCGAAACAACGGATACCGAGTACAGCAGGCGTCAGGTAGTCACAGTTTCTTTAACAAACAACACAAAAGAACCGATTATCATCCCAAATGAATGCCCTAATGAACCATTGACAGTTTTAAGATACGAAAACAACGAATGGGTCAAAAAAACAGCATCACCGGAGCTGGACTGCAGTTCTTCAAAAGATTTAACCATCCAGCCGGAAAAGAAAATCAAAATCGCATACGACAGCTGGAATAACGCTTTATTTAACGACATGGGGCGCTTCAAAATAGAACTTACAACAAGAGTAAACGGAGAAGAAAAAACATTTACAACAAACGAATTTACAATTACGAAAGAAGGCATGCTCAGACAGCTATGGAACGGCGTCTTTTACCGACCGATTTACAACGGGCTGATGTTTTTAATAGCAAAAATGCCGGGGAACAGCCTTGGGTGGGCGATAATACTACTGACAATACTGATAAGAACAATATTGCTGGTACCTTCGCAAAAAGCGATGAAAGCACAAAAAAGAATGCAGGAAATCCAGCCGAGAATCGAAAAAATAAAAGAAAAACATAAAGGAGACCAGCAAAAAATAGCCATGGAAACAATGGCAATATGGAAAGACGCAAAAGTAAGCCCGTTCGGAAGTTGCCTGCCTATACTTCTGCAATTCCCTGTGCTGATCGCCCTATTTTACGTAATTCAAAGAGGGCTTAATCCCGACAACGCCTTCCTGTTATATGCCAATTACGCAAACCTAAACTTAAGCAATATTGACACAAATTTCCTGAATATTTTGGAACTTACAAAAGTAAATTTTTATGTTCTACCGCTCGTCATCGGCGGACTGCAATTTTTCCAAATGAAACTTGCAATGGGCAAAAAAAATATTAAAGCAGGTAATGAAATGGCTATGGCTACAAACATGATGACATACGTAATGCCGGTGATGATTGCCGTATTCACAGCTTCAATGCCGGCGGGAGTCGGGCTTTACTGGGGGGTTTCAACAATTTATGGTATAGTTCAACAGATTGTTGTCAATAGAGGAAAACCGCATACAGCGGACGAGCCGACGGTACGGATAATCGAGAATAAAGAAAATAATATCACCTAACTTTAAATATATGGATATCGAAGATTCTCTTGAAGAAGTCTTAAAAACACTGCTCAAGCATTTGGAATTTCCTTTCTCGAAAATCGCAATAACAGAAGAGGAAAAAGATAATTTTGACATAAACATAAAATGCGATAATCCAAGCATGCTTATCGGATATCACGGCGAAAATATCCAGGCGCTTCAACATCTTTTAAAAGTGATAATTTGGAAACAATGCGAAAACGAAAAATTCAACATTCTTTTGGATATTGATGATTACAGAAAACGACAGGAAGAAAACGTAATAAATTTAACGGCAAGAAAAGTTGAAATGGCAAGAAAAACCGGCAGAAAACAAATATTGCCGCCAATGTCCCCATATTTTAGAAGAAAAATCCATTTATACTGCATGGGCGCAGGATTTGATGATATTGAAACATCAAGTGAAGGCGAAGACGACAGACGCCACGTAGTAATAAAATTAAAATGAGTAGAAAAAGAATACTAAATCTACTGCTCATTCCTGTAATTTTAGCCGCGGCGATTGCGATGCTCGCTTCGCGAACATTTTTGATTGGCATCGCCGAAGACGGTGCAACAAAAGATTTTACAGATGTAGAAACCGGCTATAAATATTTTGTGGCTATTTCATATTTAAAGAATAACGGACTCATCCAAGGCTACGAAGACAACACTTTCAAGCCAAACCAAAAAGTTACACGAGCAGAAGCTTTAAAACTTTTGGTAGACGAAACATCAAGCGAACAAGAAGATCAACAAACCGACTCTCAAGATGACGTTTCCAAGCGTCCATTTACAGATACTCCATTAAGCGAATGGTACATCCCCTACTTAATAACGGCAAAAGAAGAAGGAATGGTTAACGGCTATCCGGACGGAACATTTAAACCGGATAACACAATAAACCTCGCTGAAATGTTAAAAATATATCTCGAATCCATTGCGGAAAACGAAGGAATCGTTTTTGATAACACGGAAGCAAACCTTTTTAATGACACTCCACTGGATTCTTGGTACACGAAATATACGGCTTATGCCGGAGAAAAAGGATTAATAAACATCTACAGCAATAACACTGTTAATCCCGAACAGGAATTAACACGGGGATATCTTGCAGAAATTATTTACCGCATGGAGATGTCTAAACAAGGATATGTTTTCGGAAAAGCCAGCTGGTATAAAGGAAGAAAAGACGACAACACGACATACACAACAGCACACAAAACACTTCCGTGGGGAACAATGGTGGAAGTCACCGACCTTTCAAACGGAAAAACGGTGCAAGTCAAAGTAAATGACCGAGGTCCATACGTGCCGGGACGAGTTTTAGACCTGTCTAAAGTAGCTTTCAGTGACTTGATCGAACCAAGTCTTGGAATTACAACTGTTCAATTTAGAATAATAAGCACTCCATGAACATAATTGATTACAAGCCGAAAGAGCGCAGGATAAAAAACAAAAAAACTCTTCGATCGGAGATAAAAAAAGCTGTAAAAGCGCTGATAGTAACCCTAAGCTTGATGATT
>MFXA01000019.1:0-9561 GCA_001787455.1 Candidatus Peregrinibacteria bacterium RIFCSPLOWO2_01_FULL_39_12
TGGGCATTGAAAAGTTGGTTAAACTAGTTTAACCTTACATCGTTCGCTTCCATTAGGGCAAATTCTTACTTTTCACCCGCCCAAAATGGGACGGTATCCAGGCAGGAGCGATGGATAAGAACAGCTTATAAAATATGTGTTTTTGCGTACGCAAAAACACATATGACTAAAGTTCTATAATGCTTGTTGGAAGGTATCAATATCTTGATATCCTTCCTGATGAAGCGCTACTTCGGCGACTCTTAATGCACCATACTTTTCAACAGCTTTTGTTAATACGTCATGTCCAACTGCGTATCCGGGGGCATACATGCTTCCGAGAATCGGATGTTTTGACCATGCTACTAACTTACGAACATATAAATCCGATTGTACGCAATCTCTCGCAAGATATTCTTTAACAGCATCAAGCGATTGACCGTCGCGCTGGAGTAAAATCGGACCATTGTGTTTACCTGCGTCTACCAATCTATCAATGGCGAACTCTACCGCGTGTTCGGATCCCAAAGCATCAATAACCGCTTGTTCAGATCCTCCAAATGCCATTGCTAAAGCTTTTTGCGCCCAGCCTTCACGGACAACGGTTTCTGTAGTACACATGGTGTGAGCAACTGCTTCCAAGCCGAGTTTTTTGCAGCGCCATCCAATATCTGCTGCTACAGAATCAACGTAATGTCCCGGCTTCATTTCATGAGAACAGATATGCCAGAGTGCCGGACGTGTTATAGGATGGCCGGCATTAAATTCAACTAAATCTCTAAAAGCTGGTTTCCCATCTGAAGTTAATCCGCCTAAATAACAACTGGAACCGCTAATATGGCTATCGGGCTTATTGAAAGCTTCGAACTTTAAACCATCAAATGCCACATCTTCCAAATGTTCATCGGCATGACCATCGAATCTGAAATGTAATTTTCTAAAAATATTTATGCGAATTTGATCCATTAATTCTTTATTTACTCTTGCTACTTCCTGTTCAAATTGTTCAGGAGAAACGATACCTACTTGATGCGTATATGCGGCCGTTGTCTCTCTTAAATCCCGACTGGTTGTTACTTCCAATCCAACGCTTGCAAGTGTAGCTCTGAGATGTTCACGTAATTCAGCAGGATCAATTAATTCAGGCGCTCTGCGGGTTGCTACTATGTAACGTTCCTCAAAAGAAGGTGCTAGAATTTTCTTGTTGGCTTTTGACGCAGCGAGATGTGCCATTACATCAAAACATCTTCCCATATTTGCTACAAAATGTCTGCGTAATTGCGGGATTTCTTGTCCCAATGTTGCATCTAAGCGTTCTGGAATATCTAATAAATCATATTTTCCCACGATGCTGTTAATTAGTTCTGCCCGGTCTTCAGCGGACAATTTCCCGTCATCATTATCTGATTTTGTATTATCCTCTCTTAAAGCTATAACCTGAGGATCACTATAGGCCGGAGGAAGTTGTACTTCGGTCGTGGGATCAGGATATGTATCTGCAATAAAGTGAGCATTCGCACCAGGAATTCCCACATCGCCGCCCCATAAAGTATCAACAAGAATTAAATCGTTCGCGTATTCTGTTTCAAAACCGGCTTCCAAAGGTCGTGGTTGAAAAATTTCCATATTTTTGGTTTAAAAATAAAAAGGAGTTGATTGTACATGAAAACTGAAAATGTCTTACAATCAAATCTCTTGACGGGGTGGGTGGTTTAGGATGGAATCATTTATCCTGTCAGGGACATCACATGTTTTCCCTCCAAGTCAAGCTTATATTTGGTGTCAGAGAAGGTTTTGAGAAGTTTTTTTGCATAATTTTTGTTATAATATACAGATAAACTATAAATATATGGATAAGTTTTTAGCTGTTATTGTGGGGATGCCTTTGGCCTTTGTTATCCTATACTACAGGAGGGCTATTAAGGAATTTATTGGTGATGTCAGTTTTGCGGAGCAGTATCTTGGGATGGGCGGCACGAATACTTTAATTATAATTATCGGTTTTCTTGTTTTTATAGGTTCTCTGATGTATGCGCTTGGAACTTTGCAGTCCTTGACGGATGCTACTTTAGGTAGGTTTTTCAAATAATATTTAAGATATAAAAATTGATTAAAAATTCTGTTGACTTTGGAAATTGTTGTAATATAATCGGTAGGCATTTGGGAGCTTTTTATAAGATATTTTTCCCGTCAAATATGCAAAAAAATTGTTACGTACCCTTGAGGTTAATGACATGAAATTGTTTCGAGAAGTCTTTAGCTTTAAGGGTGTGTAACAGAATACACACCCTTTTTTGTTCCTTAAAAATCAGAGAGTTTTATATAATAATAAGAAATTAAATTTCTTTTACCAATTACTAGTTAAAGTAATTGGTTTTCTGCAATTTCGAAACAAGTTACTTAAAAGCAGAAAGTGGATGCCTCGACTTCAAACTCCGACGAAGGACGTAGCTAGTTGCGATAAGCTTCGGTGAGCCGCTAAGCAGGCAATGACCCGGAGATTTCCGAATAGGGTAACCTTTAGTCAGTCATGTGACTAAATAATATGCAAAATTCATATGCATATTAAGGCGACCTAGCGAACTGAAACATCTTAGTACCTAGGGAGGAGAAATCAATAGAGATTCCCTTAGTAGTGGCGAGCGAACAGGGAACAGCCTAAACCCTGCCATACGTGGCAGGGGGTTGCAGGACCTCAATATGAACTTTATTTCTGTTAGCCAAAGCATCTGGAAAGTTGCACCATAGAGGGTAATAGTCCCGTCGGCGAAAACAGGGTAAAGTTCTAGAGTGTTCCTAAGTAAGGTCGGACACGTGTAATCCGGCCCGAATCTGGGAGGACCATCTTCCAAGGCTAAATAGGTTTGAAGATCAATAGTGAACAAGTACCGCGAGGGAAAGGTGAAAAGCACCCCGGTGAGGGGGATGAAATAGAACCTGAAACTTTTTGCTTACAAAGAATCGGAGCTTGGCGCAAGCCTTGTGACGATGTACTTATTGGAGAATGGGCCAACGAGTTAACTGTACGGCGCGTTAGGTTAAGGGAATTATACCCGAAGCCATAGTGAAAGCGAGGGTGAATAACCCGTTAAGTGTCGTGCATTAGACCCGAAACTGAATGATCTATCCATGGCCAGGTTGAAGGTTGCCGAGAGGCGACTGGAGGACCGAACCAACCAGTGCTGCAAAACTGGTGGATGAGCTGTGGATAGCGGCGAAAAACCAAACGAATTCAGAGATAGCTGGTTCTCCTCGATATAGCTTTAGGGCTAGCCTTGTACTAATTTCAGCAGGGGTAGAGCTCTATTTAGGCTAGGGGACGAAATAAGTCTACCAAACCTAGATAAACTTCAAATACTGCTAAAAAATTCTACAGGAGTCGGACTATGACAGCTAAGTGCCGTAGTCGTGAGGGTAACAGCCCAGATCACCATCTAAGGTCCCTAATAAAGTCTAAGTGGAAAAGGATGTAAAATTGCGTATACAGCCAGGAGGTTGGCTTAGAAGCAGCCATTCCTTTAAAGAGTGCGTAACAGCTCACTGGTCTATGTGATTTTGCGCCGAAAATATAACGGGGCTCAAGGCTTTAACCGAAGATGTGAATGGCTCAGCATTCGTGCTGGGTCGTGGTAGAGGAGCGTTCCTGTCAGCGTCGAAGCTTCGTCGTTAGGCGGAGTGGAGCGTCAGGAAGTGAGAATGTTGGCATAAGTAACGTGTATGTCAGATGAAAAATCTGACCACCGAAAACCCAAGGTTTCCCAAGCAACGTTAATCGGCTTGGGGTTAGTCGATCCTAAGGCGAGACCGAAAGGTGTAGTCGATGGATAACAGGTTAATATTCCTGTACAATTTAATTTTCGACAGAGCAATACTTGAGGGACATGAAACTAACTTTTGATGGCTTCGGCTTGATAAAGAAGGTTTTGTAGACTGATAGTGGCGCTAGCTAAGGGGGGACGCAGCAGGATATCTGGAGCGTGTTAACGAATTCACGTGCAAATTGTTAGTCTATGTTCTACACAGGAAAATCCGGTAGGATTCGCGAGCAATGATGCAAAATGTCCGGCCTTTGGCTGGATGATTCCAGAGAGTTCAGCTGTCAAGAAAATCCTCGTAGCGAGACAATTAAATTTTCGTACCGCAAACCAACGCAGGTGGGTGCCCTTAGTACGGGAAGGTGATCGAGAAAACTATTGCTAAGGAACTCGGCAAAACAACAGGTGTAACTTCGGGATAAACCTTCCCTCTCTTTTAGAGAGGGCGCAGCGAAAGACTTCATGCAACTGTTTATCAAAAACACAGGTCTCTGCAAACCCTTACGGGGATGTATAGGGACTGACGCCTGCCCAGTGCCAGAAGGTCACGAGGAGGGGTGTATGCTCTGAATCTAAGCCCTGGTGAACGGCGGCCGTAACTATAACGGTCCTAAGGTAGCGAAATTCCTTGTCGGGTAAGTTCCGACCCGCACGAATGGCGTAATGATGTGAAGACTGTCTCGGCAATAGACTCGGTGAAATTGCAGAACTGGTAAAAATGCCAGTTAATCATGGAAAGACGAAAAGACCCCGTGCAGCTTTACTATAGCTTGACATTGGTTCTGTGTACAACTTGCGCAGGATAGGTGGGAGACTTCGAAGCTTTGTCTTTGGACAGAGTGGAGTCGCCGTTGAGATACCACCCTTGTTGTACTTAGGATCTAACTTATAACCGTAATCCGGTTTAAGGACAGTGTTTGGTAGGTAGTTTGACTGGGGCGGTCGCCTCCTAAAGAGTAACGGAGGCGCGCAATGGTTCCCTAGGCCTGGATGGAAATCAGGCTTATAGTGTAATCGCACAAGGGAGCTTAACTGCGAGACTTACAAGTCGAGCAGATGCGAAAGCAGGTGATAATGATCCGATAGTGGCATGTGGGTGCGCTATCGCTCAACGGATAAAAGTTACGCCGGGGATAACAGGCTTATAGCTTCCAAGAGTTCATATCGACGAAGCTGTTTGGCACCTCGATGTCGGCCCGTCCTATCCTGGAGCTGGAGAAGGTTCCAAGGGTTTGGCTGTTCGCCAATTAAAAGGGTACGCGAGCTGGGTTCAGAACGTAAATAACATTGCGTTCTATCCGAGTAATCGGATACAATAAATCTGACTAAAATCGGTGAAACCCTCTTTCAGTTTCGAACGCTGAAAAGGGTAACCCCGAGGGTAAGCCAAAATTATTGTGATTGATAAAGAATTAGCTTATATTGCAGGTTTTCTTGATGGAGATGGATGTATAATGCTTCAATTGGTATATAGACATGATTATGTCTTGGGATATCAGATACGAGCAAGTATTGTCTTCTATCAAAAACAGCAAAATAAGTTTTTTCTGGAGTGGTTAAAAAATAAATTTAATAATTATGGATATATTCGCAACAGACCTGATAATATGAGTGAATATACCATTGTCGGAATGAAGCAAGTGTCTGAAATATTAAATCTATTAAACCCATTTCTTATTCTTAAAAAGCGACAAGCTGAAATTGCTTTGTCTGTCATTCGAAAAATGCCAGGAAAGGGTAAAAAAATGAATGCGGACTTGTTGCTTGGTTTGGCTCGAGAAGTAGATAAATTTTCTTATTTGAATTATTCAAAGAAGAGAACAAATACTTCCGTCAAAGTTAAAGAATTTTTACAATTACATAATGTTGGATCCCGTAGAGACTGATCCCTAGGCTTGGTTTAGTCGCCAAGAGTAAGGTGAGAATATTTTTTATTAAGAATATTCATATGTCAGCTCCTAGATTAGTTAATGACTTTGATCTAGGATGAAGGTATAGTCCATGCCTTTAGAAATAAAGGATTAGCATGCGTGAGACAGTTCGGTCTATATCTTCCATGATCGTTGGATTCTTGAAGGGATGTTGCTCCTAGTACGAGAGGACCGGAGTGAACGAACCTCTAGTGTATCTGTTGTCGCGTCAGCGGCATGGCAGAGTAGCTAGGTTCGGTTGGATAACCGCTGAAAGCATCTAAGTGGGAAACCATCCCCAAGATTAGGAATCCTTATAGCCTCCCCGTAGACTACGGGGTTGATAGGCTGCAGATGTAAGCACGGTGACGTGTTGAGTCGAGCAGTACTAATAGGCGATTATATTTGTTTCGTAATTCAGGAAACCATTACTTTGACTGGTGATTGGTGAAAGAAATTTTTCATTATTTGTTTTTTGATAAAAGCTATTATCTTGGCAATTTTAGAGACGGGGGTACACCTGTTCCCATCCCGAACACAGCAGTTAAGCTCGTCTTCGCCGATGTTACTATGGTTTGTCCATGGGAAAGTAGGACGTTGCCAAGATAATGGTTTTTATATAACTTCCACAACGAAAGTCTTTAAATATCTTCCTTCAGGGAAACATAGGCGTTCTGTGTGATCGAACGGAGCGGTTATTGTATCTAAAACTCTCACATCTTTTTCTGCTTTTCCCGAGGCTATTTTTAGGACGTTTCTGAAATCTTCAAGGCCGAGCCTTCCCGAACATGAGGAAGTTATTAAAATTCCTCCTTTATTCAGGATTTTTAAGCATTTTTTGTTTATATCCGTATAAGCTTTTTTTGCTTGTTCGATTTTGTCGTTTGATTTCGCGAAAGCAGGGGGGTCGCAAATAATTAAGTTGTAAGCGCCGATGGGGACATCCGCCAAATAATCGAAAACATCTGCGCAAATGAATTGCCATTTTTTCCCATCATTAATATTTAGTCCATTTTCCGAAAAATTTTCTTTCGCTATTTTAAGCGCTTGTTCCGATATGTCTATATTGGCGACTGATGAAGCACCATTCAAGGCTGAGTAAAGTCCAAACCCTCCACTGTAGGAAAATAAATTCATGACATTTTTTTCTTTTGAAAGTTCTCCGCATTTTCGTCTTGTGTCTCTTTGGTCCAGGAAAAATCCTGTTTTTTGTCCTTTCAAAACATCTGCAAAAAAAGTTATTCCACATTCTTTAAATTTTATTTTCTCCGTCACATCTCCAAATCTCACACTTACAGGTAAATCTAAAAGACCTTCTTGTTTTCTGGCTTCTATGTCGGATCTTTCCACTATCGCCGATGGATTGAAAGCTTCTTTTATCGCTGAAACGATATCACTCCTAAAAACGTCCATGCCTGCTGTATGTATCTGAAATACAAAAGTGTCTTCGTATCGGTCTATTATCAGTCCGGGAAGCATGTCAGAATCCGCATTGCATACACGATATCCTGTTGTCATGTCCGGCAAAAATTCTTTTTTTCTTTTATCAAGTTCAAAAAGGCGTTTTTCAAAAAACTCTTTATCGATGACTGCATTTTTATCTTTTGAAATTATTCTTACTTTTATGGAAGTTCTTGGATTGAACATCCCTATACCAAGAAATGCATTATCCTGTGAAAATATTTCCACGAGGCAGACTTCATTTATTTGTGATGTATCGCTTATTATTGCGTTTGAAAACACCCATGGATGTCCCGCAAGAACTGGGGCTGATGATTGCTGTTTTAATCTTATTGCGTGTAGTTTTTCCATAAATTTTTATTACAAATGTTATCATATCATAAAATAGAATTTGATTGAAAAACTCTGGGCTGCCAAAACCTTTAGATATTACAAAACTTTTGAGTCTTGATAAAAAGACAAAGCCTTGCGCTTACTTATAGAACTTTTTCTTTGGGAGTTTCTTCTCTTTTGGCCTCTTCTTCAAGTTTTTCTTTATCTGTTTCGACAGATGTTTCTGTCAAATCTTTAAGTTTTTGAGTCCTTGAAGTTATAGGATTGAAGCTTTGATAAAAAAGTTCGATCAGTTCGGTTGTATTTAATTGGTCTACTTTTAATCCGCAGTTTTCAAGGTTGGATTGCACTGTATTTACTCTTTGAAGAAGGGATTTTTTTAAGTTATCGAATTCATGGTGTCTCATTTTTGTGTCTCCATAGGTCTCTTTCGGGGATAATCTTTGAAAAAATGATTGAAACACTCCTGTTCCGCCCGGTTGAGGAGCTCTTACAGGGTCGTAGGGGACTATAACGTAAAATTCTTTTTCCATGATGTCGGCGTATTCCACAAGCCGTTTGACATATTGCGCATATTCAAAAGTTTGTTCTTGCAGTAATTTGTTGTCCTGTTTGTCGCCAAGGGCTTTCACTCCATCTATATAATTGTCTATGTCCAGTTTTTTTGAGCGGATTAGAATTTGGATGGGGAATTCGAGCGAATTCAGGAAATTCTGATATGAATAAATTATTGCGTTTTGCTCCTGTTCGGATTTTAAATTGAAATTTATGCTCGATGTTTTTAACACAGCTCTCAGTCCGCCGTTTTTAAGCACGACTATATCATCGTATATTTCAGCAATTCTTAAATGTGCTTGAGTGCTGTGTGCTTGCTGATTCCTATTGGATTTCCCCGGCGCTATAAAATCTAATAATCCCATATTAGTTTTGGTAATTTTGGCTAATTATTTGTTTCAGACCTTCTTTTTTTTCTTGATGAGACAGTTCTCCGTGAGTATCCAGAACTTTTGTAAGTTCTTCTATGCTCTTTACAGGTTTTTTCTTTATTTCTTCATGTGTTTCTTGTTTTTTCTTTGGTTCTTCAAATGGCGGAATGAACGGATATCCAGTTCCTTGAATCCATATTCTTTGTCTTGGCAGTAAGTGGTATTCCAGGAAGTTCATCAGGAATAGATGAAACGGCATTTCGTGAATTTTCAAAAATGCGAATGCAAGTGTCAATCCGCTAACTATTACTACCGGCGGTAGCCATATCTCCATGTAATATGAGGTTGCAAGCCCTACGTAAATTGCATATGCCATACCTCCGCCGATTCCAAGGATTATAAGCTGTCTTATGGTTATCGGACCTATGATCGTGTCTTCTCTCTGTACGTCTTGTGGTACTTTGAACTGCATATTTATTTTTTTATCTATATATTTTAGCATAAAAAGGCTGATTTTTCAATTTCTCAGTGAGTAATTAGCGTAAGATACGACTTGACTTTACATCATTTTTATGGTCAACTTAGAATCCTATGGAAAACGCAAAATGTAAATTTGAGGATGAATTGACTTGTATTGTTTCACAGGCAAAACAGGCTGATATTTCAAGCAGGCAAATTGAAGTACATATGGCTATCGAAAGATTGTTGGCACAAGGATGCTCACTGGATGTTATAGCAAAATTTTTTGAAGTGAAATCGTTGGGAAATTTTGGTGCAACTGTGGCAGTTCAGCAAAATTTGATTTTAGCACAGATTGCAAGGATTTTGGCTGATTTGTTTCCGATATCGAATGTAGTAGGGGAACAAGAATCTTCGCAACCATTGAAAGTTGATGAGGATGGAGTATTAAGAATAAACGGTAGATCTTATTTAACAGTGGGGCAGTTTGTAAAACTTTTTGGTATTTGGGGTAAGTTGATTGTAAGAAAAATAAAAGCGCATGAAATTCCCTCTGTGCGCGCCATTGCGATTAACGGTAAAGAGTGTAATTTTTACGATGAAGGGTTGATGAGGACTTTGTTTGAATATCGTTTCAGTCTTTCCATGGCTGACGGAGAAGGGTTGATTTCTGTGGAT
>MFXA01000019.1:9597-11804 GCA_001787455.1 Candidatus Peregrinibacteria bacterium RIFCSPLOWO2_01_FULL_39_12
ATTTTTATAATGACAGGAAAGTTGATAAAGTTTTGAGACCTTATAAATCTTTGAAGCGTGCCAATGCAGACGGTGTTATCCTTTTTAAGGAAGGCAGGTATACAACTGTAGAGAATTTTCCCGGATATCTTAGTAATATAACTGGCAGGAGAGCTGTGAAATCTTATAAAAATGCCATAACAAGAGCCGGATTATCTCCTAAAAAAGGATTAAGTAGGCAAGGAAAAATTTGCGACTTTTATGGGATAGAATCAGTACAGGCATTATTTAATTGCCCGATTTCTGGTAGAATGCCTTGCGATGTCTATAGATAATATAAGAAATTTTTGCATTATCGCCCATATTGATCATGGGAAATCCACTCTTGCGGATCGTTTTCTTGAAGTTACCAAAACTTTAGAGAAGCGTGAGATGAAGCATGGACAGATGTTGGACACCATGGAGCTTGAGCAGGAAAGGGGGATCACTATCAAGTTGCAACCTGTCAGGATGAACTGGAATTATAAGGGGAAAGATTACATTTTGAATCTTATTGACACTCCCGGGCATGTAGATTTTTATTACGAAGTTTCGCGCAGTTTGGCGGCTTGCGAGGGCGCAATTTTGGTTGTGGATGCTACGCAGGGGATTGAGGCTCAGACGCTTGCCAATTGTTATATGGCGCTGGAACATAATTTGGCGATTATTCCTGTGCTTAATAAGATTGATTTGCCGTCTGCGGATGTGCCAAGAAGAGCTAAAGAAATTGAGTCCACTTTAGGGATTCCCGCTGATGAAATTATTCTTGTTTCCGCGAAAGAAGGCACGAATGTTGAAAAAGTTTTGGAAAGGGTGGTTGAGTGTGTTCCTTCGCCGAAACCAAGCAGTGACAAAGATGAGCTTAAAGCGTTGATTTTTGATTCCGTGTATGATGCTTATAAAGGAGTTGTGGCTTATGTGAGATTGAAATCCGGTTCGGTAAAATGCGGCGACAAGGTTTTTTTGTTAAATAATAAAAAAGAAATTGAGGTTTTGGAAGTCGGTTATTTTAAGCCGAAATATCAAGTTGCCGACATGCTTCGTCCCGGAGAAGTCGGATATATCGTTACAGGGTTAAAGGATGTGCGTGAATCGCGAGTCGGCGATACTGTTTGGAGAGCTTCCGCAAGCGGAGTAACTATTGAAAAAGCTCAGCCGCTTGAAGGCTATAAGATTGTTAAGCCTTTTGTGTTTGCAGGAATTTATTGTACCGATACGGATGAGTATCCATTGCTTCGCGACGCTTTGGAAAAGTTACAGCTCAATGACAGTGCAATTTCTTTTGTGCCTGAACAGTCCGGGGCTTTGGGGTATGGTTTCAGATGCGGTTTTTTGGGTTTGCTTCATATGGATATTGTACAGGAGCGTTTGGAGAGGGAATATAATTTAAGTCTGATAGCTACAGCTCCATCAGTTTCGTATATTGTTATTGCGGACAGCAGGGATGGTTTAGTGGAAAAATTTATTTCACGTCCTTCGGATTTGCCCGATCCGTCCACAATCCATGACATTAAAGAACCGTGGGTTAAAGTGGAAATTTTAACTCCAAAAGATTGTATCGGAGGCATAATGACTTTGTGTTCCGATAAGCGCGGGGTTTCTAAAAATATGCAGTATATAGATGAAAATAGGATTATTTTAACTTTTGAATTGCCTCTTGCTTCAATTGTCGTGGATTTTTACGATCAGCTTAAAAGCATCAGTAGCGGTTATGCTTCCATGAATTATGAATTATTGGATTATCGTGTCGGAGATTTGGTAAAACTGGATATTTTGATTGCCGGCGAAAAAGTTGATGCTTTGTCTTTGATTGTTCATCGCAAAGATGCTTTTTATGTTGGCAGTGAGTTGGTTAAGAAGTTGAAAGATCTGATTCCGAAACATCAATTTGTGATTCCTTTGCAGGCTGCGATTGGCGGAAAAATTGTTGCCCGTGAAACAATATCAGCTTTCAGAAAAGATGTGACCGGATATTTGTATGGAGGTGATGTATCTCGCAAGAAAAAACTTTTGGAAAAACAGAAAAAAGGCAAGAAGCGTATGAAAATGATGGGAAAAGTTGAATTACCTCAGGAGGCATTTTTGGCGGTGCTGAAGAAAGGGAAGTGAAACCGTGTAATCCTTTAAATAAAATAACAGTTCAAAACAATTATTGGGGAACAACAGACGTTGGTTTGATTGATAAGATG
>MFXA01000019.1:11835-11990 GCA_001787455.1 Candidatus Peregrinibacteria bacterium RIFCSPLOWO2_01_FULL_39_12
CAAAAGTCCTCTACGAGCCATTCGCTACAGAACCATTTAATATTGAGTAAAATTTAGATTATTTTTTAAATTCTCTCGTCCTGCGATATTTAAAATCCACACTATGCGCAATAACATGGTGCTCTTTGCATAGCGGCGCCAGGAATCTCGGGTTG
>MFXA01000020.1:0-4209 GCA_001787455.1 Candidatus Peregrinibacteria bacterium RIFCSPLOWO2_01_FULL_39_12
AATTTGCTTGAGCTTCTTCGATTTATTTGTATCTTACTTTTGCCGATTTTGCCTAAGGCTTCTTTGAAAATAGCGGAGCAGATTGGGCTTAAAGAAAGCGATATTAAGTTTGGTGCGGAGTGGGGGATTTTAAAAAAAGGCGGATTGGTCAAAAAAATGGAAGGAACACTTTTCCCAAGGATAGAAGAACCTTCTTAAACAGCTCTTAATACAAATTCCAGGATTATTCTTACAATTGAATATGACAATATCACACAGAATAGTCCGATAATGGCCCATGTAAGCTGTTTTTTCCCTTGTTCAAGTTTTTCCTGCTCAGCTCCGTAAATGACGATGTTAAATCCGCCCATTGCAATTACGATTACCGCTATTGGTGCGGCAAAATATAAAAGCGCTCCTGCGATTGTTTGCAGGATTATTATGGTTGCACTTTGCGCTCCCTGCTGTGTAATTTCTTCTTTTAGCGAAAATGGTGCGTTTTGCGGACGATAGCTTGGATCAATTTGATATGCTGAGGCAGTTTGCAGTGTCTGCAGACCTGCAATTATTGTTAATGTGAGGAAGCTTATTGTAAAAATCAGTTTTTTCATCTTTTAAAAAAAATCAAATTGTGCGATTCCAGATACTATTCCGTATGCTGCGGCCATAATTGCCATGCCTACAACGAGGTAGATAATTATGTCTTTTGCTTTTGTGACATCTTCTTCTTTTCCTCTTGATGTAAGATAGTAAATTGAAGCGACTATTATGCCTGCGATAGTTAGTAGCATTGCCCACCCCAGAATTGTTTTTATGACTGTTGTCATTAAAGCTGTATCTGTTACTTCGGGAAGATTGGCAACTTCTCCAAGTTCTTCATATTTCTCTGTATTTTTAACGGAATATGAAGATGATCCCTTCTCTCCCGGGCGCGGCAATAAATCATCGGTTGTTACTCCATAAGCGGCGGGTGCGAACAGCATTACGCTTATTGTAGATGCAATAATTAATGTGAGTATTTTTGTGAGGGTTGAGGTCATAATGGTTTTGTAATTTTTATTTCTGCGCCTGCGTCCTTCATTGCTGTGTCTACTTCCTTTATTGCTGTGTCTGTTTCAGTGTTTAGTTTTGCGGCTTTTTCGGCTTCTGTCGGTGGTTTTGCCGCTCCTTGTCCTGTATCTCCTTTGTATTCCAAATTCGAGATGATTGCCACGATTGTGTAGGAAAGGATGGCTATTACGAATCCAACAAGCGCGTAAATTACCTGTTTTTTCGCTTTTTCAACGTTTTCTTCCGTGCCGTATACCATTGCAAATCTAACTCCGCCGATTACAAGCATTAAAAGAGAAGCTCCGCCGACGAATCCTATAATTCCGATGGCTAATTTTGGCATGACTTCGTTCGACAAAATGCCTCGCGCTCCTTTTGCTTGTCCTTCCAGATCTTCCTTTTCAGGTCCCGGTAAGTTGCTGGGTTTTGGGATAATCGGAAGTTTGTAGTCTTTTGCGGAAATGAGTATTGGCGAAAAAGATTCTTGAAAGACTGCTGAAAATTCTGTTGAGATCTCCGATGCCGCCGCTACTGTTCCGGCATAAGCCCAAAGTATCATTGTCATCAATATGTAAGTAAGCGTTTTTTTCATTTTTATTTTGTGAAGAAGTTCGGGTTGATTGTGTAAAGGATGAGTCCGGATAAGAATAGGACTGCGATTCCGGCAAGGGATTGCAGTATTCGTTTTTTTGCGCTGGTGACCGCTTCCGGGTCGCCGCCCGCGGCGGAGATCTGTATTCCGCTAAAGACGATAACTGTCACGGCGATTATTCCCACAATGCTTGCGCCCCATTGATAAATCATTGCAATGTAGCCGTAAATCATTGATGTTCCGCCTTTGCTTAAGATGACTTGTATTTCGCGGCAGGTGTAGAGGATTTTAAATTCGTCTATCGAACTATCTGCCAGTGCTTCAGCGTTTTCCAAGGGGCATGCTTCTTTTGACAGTTCGGTGAGGGTTTCCACGGATTCTAATTGTTTGTCGCGAAATTGAAGTGTGTGTCGGTAGCATTTGCGCTGTTTAAAATCTGGGTCACTTTCATTCTCGGCTATTTCCAGCGGTTCTTCGATTTTTGTGATTATGTAGCCTTTATCCAGTTCGGTTAATTTTACACATGGATTGTCTATTGCTTTCTGAAGCGCGGTTGCCATTTCTTGGGTTGGTGTATCAGCCATGGTTATACTCCCCGCATAATTTACCAAAGCTAATGTTATGCTGATTATTGTGTAGAGAACTAATTTTGCTATAAATTTTTTCATTCTGCGATAAATACCGATTGTACGAAAATTACAATTACGTATGATAAAAATGTTACTATTAAACCTATTGCCGCATATTTTACGATGTCTTTGGCCTGGTCCAGTTGTTGTTGATTTCCCTGTGAAAACATCATCATAAAGCCTGCGATAATCATTAAAATTACTGCGATTGAGCCCATGATTGCCGTTGCGTAGTTCATTATGGTTAGGGCGAATCCAACAAGCGGACCGTTTTCATCTTCAAAATATGCTGTTCCCTGACCTTTATATACTCCACTGTCATCTCCTCCCGTATCCACCGCTGTTCCTGTTCCCGGAAGTTTAAGAATTTTCTGCACCGGAAATGTCGCTTCCGAAAGCTCATTATTATCCAAAGCATAAGCCGGCTGTAAAAGAAGCGGAAACGCCAAACTGAATAGAATTATGCCTGCAATGATTGTTAAAATTTTTTTCATTTTGTTGTTTTGGTTACGCTTCAAATTCTTTCGGCATGTACAGCAGTGCGTTTTCTTCCGTAATCAGTCCCGCCTGAAGCAGGTCGGTAAGCGCTTTTTTCATTGTCTGCATGCCTTCTTTTGTGGATGTTTCGATAACCGAATTTATTTGATGAGTTGAAGCTTTTCTTATCATGTTTGCGACTGCGTTGTTGTTGAACATAACTTCGATTGCGGCAACTCGTCCTTTTTCATCTTTCGTTTTGATGAGAGTTTGCCAAAAAATCGCACGCAAACTTGTCGAAAGCTGTGTGCGGATTTGGTTTTGCTGGTTTGACGGAAATGAATCGATAATTCTGTTTATTGATTCCGCGCATCCCATCGTGTGGATAGTTGCAAAAACCAAGTGTCCGGTTTCAGCCGCTGTGAGTGCCTGCTGCATTGTTTCAAGGTCGCGCATTTCTCCCAGCAAAATAACATCAGGATTTTCACGGAGAGCGGCTCTTAGGGCTTTTTGAAAGCTGTGCGTGTGTATTCCCACTTCTCTTTGCTGAATTACGGATTGATTGTCTTTATGGGCGTATTCGATGGGATCTTCTATTGTGATTATGTGTTTTTTTTGGTTTCTGTTGATTTCGTTTATCATTGCCGCCAGGGTTGTGGTTTTTCCCGATCCTGTCGGTCCTGTTACAATCACCAGTCCGTTTTTGAAAGTTGTTGATTTTTTAAGCTGGGCTGGGAGTCCCAAATCGTCCATACTTAATACGTTTTCAGGAATAAGCCTGAATACTGCGGATATGCCTTTTTTTTGGACAAACATGTTTATTCTGAATCTGGAAATGTCTTCTATCTCTAATGATAAATCTATGTCTAAAGTTTGTTCGAATCGTTTTTTTTGCTCCGGACTGAGGATTTCTAGCAAGTACTCTTCCGCCATTTTTTTTGTTAAAACCGGATGTTCGTCAATTTTCACGAGGTCGCCGTTTATACGAAGAGTCGGTTTTGCTCCTGTCGGGATAAAAATATCCGAAGCCTTGTATTGAACTGCCGTCCTGAATATTTTGTCCAGTTTGTACATTGAAAAAATTTACTTTTTGTTTTTATTTTTTTATCTGAATATTATAGCATTTTCAAGATGAATCGTCCAGTTTTTTCCTGGGAAAAGTTTTTTTGGGAAAGTCTGCTCGGGCAGAGGTTTCTATTTACTATCTTGGAATTTTTGAGTCGGTTGGAGTGTTGGCAGGGGTGTTTGTGTCTTCGACTAAGTCTGTTGAGGTGTTGGTAGTTGCATCCTCTTCCTTGGATAAATTTATTGTCAATGAAGGAGGGGAGCTGATTTTTTCGGACGATTCCGAACCTCCGAGTTTGTTTGTCAGGGGTATTCCTTCAAAACTTTCTTCTGTGGCAGGTTCTTCGGCAAAGAAAAAGATATATGCTCCATAGGCTGCGGCGGTCAGAGCTATAATTAAAATGCCTATTACGAGAT